>JBDTSA010000009.1:0-13413 GCA_039931335.1 Acidobacteriota bacterium | reverse complement strand
CTCGTAGGAGATGATCTGATCTTCGTTCGCCGCCGCACGCTTCCAGTTATCGACCGTCTCTTTCCACGAAGGCTCAGCCTTGCTCTCGTCCTGAAATTTAAGCTTTGCTCGAGCTCCCGCTTCGTCCAGCACGTCGATCGCTTTGTCCGGCAAGAACCTGTCCGGAATGTAGCGACTGGATTGAAAGACCGCCGCCTCGAGTGCGTCCTTCGAATACCGGATCTGGTGAAACGCTTCGTAGCGGCTGACAACGCCCTTCAGTATCGTCAGGGTCTCTTCTTCGGTTGGCGGGACGATCTTCACCGCCTGGAATCTGCGCTCGAGTGCCCGGTCCTTCTCGATCGATTTGCGAAACTCGTTCGGCGTGGTCGCTCCGATGCATTGGATCTCACCACGAGAGAGTGCCGGCTTTAGAATATTGGCAGCATCGAGAGTCCCTTCCGCCGAACCGGCGCCGACGAGCGTATGAAGCTCATCGATGAAGACAATGTTGTCACTGCTCTCTTTGAGCTCCGCCATGATCTTCTTGAGCCGCTCTTCGAACTGGCCGCGATATTTCGTTCCGGCGACGATCGACGATAGGTCCAGCGAAAGAATTCGCTTGTTCTCTAAAAAGCTCGGAACCTTGCGATCGACGATCCGCTGTGCAAGGCCCTCGATGATGGCCGTCTTTCCGACACCGGCTTCGCCGATCAGGACCGGATTATTCTTTGTCCGCCGGCAGAGGATCTCGACAAGCCTTTCAATTTCGTTTTCCCGCCCGACCAACGGATCGAGTTTTCCCTGAGCGGCATCGGTCGTCAGGTCACGAGTGAATTCCTGAAGATTTGGCGTTGTCGAACTGTCCTTTGCAACCGGAGCGAAAGTCTGTGAACCGCTCTGACGGGCGAGCTCGTCGCGGATATCCTGCGTGCGCAGACCGTACTGCACAAGGATCTCTGCAGCAATAGAACGCTCTTCGCGCACAATTCCGAGGAGCAGATGCTCCGGCCCGATGTGCCGATTCTTCAAATGACGGCTTTCCTCGTTCGCGTAAAAAAGGATCTTCTTGGTTTCAGGGGCGAGGTGGAGCTCGGCCGACTGCGCGATACGATCGCGGAGAACGATCCGTTCTTCTACCTCACGGCGAACGGCATCGACCGAGAGCGAATTACGGAACGGTAGAAACCTTGATGAGATCGTTTTATCTTCGCGCATCAGCCCGAGCAGAATGTGCTCCGGCGATATCATCGGTGAGCCGTATTGCAGCGCCTCGTATCTGGCGAAAAAAATAACGCGGCGAGAGCGTTCGGTATAGCGTTCGAACATATAAATCAGTGCTTACCTTTCGCACCATTATAGCGAAAGTTCCACATAAAATATCAAAGTAATGGTGCCTTAGACTTTCGGGCTTGGCTAACTATAGTGATAACGACGGGTAAACTCCAAAAGAAAAACTGTAAGGTTATCTGGATCAGTGCCTTGGCGAACCCATTTAGATGGGCATCGAGGATTTCGAATCGATCCTGACCCCGTCGTCTTCCGACTGCGGAATTTCGCGAATTAGAGGCACACTCCTATCGGTGACGCTCTGGAGTATCTGGCCAGCCGGAGCAAGCTCAACCCGCGACGAGAGTACGCGGCTGATGCGTTTCGGCAGCAACGCCGGAGCAATACTCGCGATAGAATCGGCGAGGGCGACGATATCGCCTCCGCCCGACCAGTGTTGACGGACAATACTTTCGTCGGTCCGGTTGACGAGGCGCAAGAGGGTAAGTGCGATGACGTAGATGTCATCAACCTGGCCGATAAACGGAAAGACGTCGGGAATTAGATCGATGGGCGAAACGAAATAAATGATTGCCCCGACAAACAAGGCCTTTTCAGCCGTCGGGACACGGGCGTCCTTCAGAAGCCGTCCGAGCAGCCTTGCCATGTTCGGCAGGAACATAAGGAAGTTTCCCATGCGGCCGCGGAGTTCGCGTTTCTCCGCACGCTTCAGCTTGTTCTTGGGCTCTTTCGTCACGCTCATCGTTTACTTCCTTTTTTGTGATAACAGTCTAGGAACTGCCGGAACTTTGTGCAAGTTTCACCGAGTTTAGTTGTGTGGTAAATTCTCGGTTGTTCGTCGTTGGTTGTTCGTTGTTCATGGTGCTTGAATTTCGGACCATGCGCGAACAATGCCTGTCGACGACCAACAACGAACAACGAGCCATTCTTATGATCCTCCAACAAATTCGATCTCGAGCCGCCACCGACACTCAGCACATCATTCTGCCTGAGGGCGAGGACGTTCGCACGCTGCAGGCCGCCGAGATCTGCACGCGCGACGGCATCGCGAAGATCACCGTCGTCGGTGCGGAAGACAAGGTTCGTTCGCTTGCGTCCGAATCGCAGGTCAACCTGAACGGTGTCGAGATCCTCGATCACCGCAAATCGGAAGACTTTGCGCGAATTGCCACGCTTTATTACGATCTTCGTCGCGCCAAAGGCCAAACGCTTGAGGAAGCGGAGCAAACTGTCAAAGATCCGCTTTACTTCGGCAACCTTCTAGTTCGCGAAGGCAAAGCGGACGGTTCGGTCGCAGGTGCGACGAACACGACCGCGCATACGGTCGCAGCCGCGATCAGGTGCGTCGGCGTCCGCCAGGGTTTCAAGATCGTCTCAAGCTTTTTCCTGATGGTCGTGCCGGACAAAAAATTCGGCGCAAAGGGAGCAATGATCTACGCCGATTGCGGTGTAGTCGTCGATCCGGACGTCGGCGAGCTTGCTGAGATCGCGATCGCCTCTGCTGATTCATGCGGCACTCTTCTTCAAGTCGAGCCGCGTGTCGCGATGCTCTCGTTCTCAACCAAAGGAAGTGCGAAACACAAGCTCATCGATAAGGTCGTCGAGGCGACGAAGACGGTGAAAGCCCGCATGCCGGACCTTGCTATCGATGGTGAGCTGCAAGCCGATGCCGCCCTCGTTCCGTCGGTCGCTGATTCAAAAGCCCCGGGCTCAAACGTCGCCGGCCGAGCGAACGTTCTCATTTTTCCCGATCTCAACTCTGGCAACATTGCGTACAAACTCACCGAACGCCTTACCGGCGGGACCGCGATCGGTCCTATCCTTCAAGGCCTCGACCGTCCGTGCAACGATTTGTCTCGAGGCTGCAAAGCGGAGGACATCGTTGATGCGGTAGCAATCACCGCGGTTCAGTCACAGGCCAGGAAACAAGTCTGATCTCGATCAAGATGGACGGCGAAAACGATTCGGGAAAGAAAGTCCTCAAACGTCTCGGTCCCGGACTGATCACCGGAGCTTCGGATGACGATCCGTCGGGCATCGGAACGTACACGCAGGCCGGTGCAGCCCTCGGATATGCAACGCTCTGGACGGCGATCGTCACACTGCCGCTGATGATCGTGGTTCAGCACGTCTGCGCGAAGATCGGGATGTGCAGTGGACGAGGCCTTGCCGGGGTCCTTCGGAGGTATTATTCGAAAGCGCTCCTGTACCCGGTCGTGCTTGGATTGGTTATCGCGAACACGATCAACGCCGGTGCCGACATCGCGGCGATCGCGGCGGCGATCAACATTTTCATCCCGATCCCGATCTCGGCCATGGTATTACCGATCGCGGTGGCGATAGTCGTGCTCCAGGTTTGGGGATCTTATAACCTCATCGTAAAGATCTTTAAGTGGCTGACCTTATCCCTTTTTGCTTATGTCATCGCGGCTTTTCTGGCGGGACCCGACTGGCTAGCGGTCGCGAAGGCGACATTTGTTCCGGAGATCTCATTCACAGGTCAATACGCGACGACACTTGTAGCTATCCTCGGCACGACGATATCGCCGTATCTGTTCTTTTGGGAAGCGAGTGAGGAGGTCGAAGAAGAAAAAAGCGAAGGTCGAGCGACATTGTCGTCACGCAGAGGAGCGACGGATGCGGAGATCAAGACCGAGAAGATCGACACTATTGTCGGGATGCTCTTCTGCAATGTTGTCTTCTATTTTGTGATCCTCGCGGCCGGCGCAACGCTGCATGTATCGGGCAAAACCGACATTCAGTCCGCAACCGAAGCGGCGCAAGCTCTGCGTCCGCTTGCCGGCAATCTCGCAACTGTACTTTTTGCGATCGGCCTGATCGGAGCAGGTTTGCTTGCGGTTCCTGTGCTCACCGCTTCGGCGGCTTTTGCCGTTGCGGAGACGTTCGGCTGGGAATCAGGTCTCGATGAAAAGCCGCGGCATGCGAAGAAATTTTATAGCGTGATCGCGGCTTCGACCCTCGTCGGTGTCGCGATCGACTTTCTCGGGATCAACCCGATCAGTGCACTTTTCTGGACGGCGGTCATTAACGGTGTCGTTGCTCCGCCGCTGTTGGTGGTCGTGATGCTCGTCTCAAACAACAAACGTGTGATGGGGAAACGTAAGAACGGGCCCTTCACTAATATCGTCGGTTGGCTGGCCGCGGCGATCATGTTTGCCGCGGCAATCGGAATGATCGTTACCTGGAGCAGCTGACGGACCTTTCTCAGCGATTCGCACCGGGCACAAACGCGACGATCCTCAACGGAGCCCCGCTGCCGCCTTTGATCTTCATCGGCAGGGCGACAATGTGAAATCCTTTGGCCGGGAGTTTGTCCAGATTCGCGACGTTCTCAAACGCCGGAATATTGTTCGTCATCAACGCGACGTGGCTTTCAAATGAAGTCGACTGACCGTAGTCGATGCTCGCGGTATCAAGCCCGACGGCGTTGATCTTCCGATTTTCGACCAGCCACTTCGCAGCATCCGGATGCAGGCCGGGAAAGTGCAGGTCCTTAACGGCGTCCGAGCCTTTCTGATCCGTACCGAGATAAGATTTCTTGTCCGGCCATTTCGAACCGAATCCCGTTTGAAAAAGAATGATGCTCCATTCGGGGATCTTGCCGTTCGCCGTCTCCCAATTCTTGATGTCGTCGGTTGTAATGAGGTAATCGCGATCGTTTGCCGCTTTGGCAGAGACGTCGATTTTCACCGCCGGCGATATCAACTGGCCAAGATCGAGTTGATCGACGGTCTTTTTACCTTCGCCAAAATGGACCGGCGCGTCGATATGCGTTCCGCCATGCTCCGCCGCCGAAAAATTGTAAGCCGAATAGTAATAGCCGCCTGGCGTCTTCCCCTCAGCGACGGTCGTGCGCTTGAAAGGCTCGGCGGTCACCCAATAGATCGTCTCATCCGAAAAGTCGTTCGAGAGATCGATCCACTCGCCTTTCGGAAATTCGTTTGACGGTTTCTGAGCGCATCCAACAAAAAATAAAGCCAAGACAATAGTAAGAAAGATTCTCATCAGAATATCTCCTGGGCTCTGCCCAATTATTTTCCTGTCAATATAACTCTTTTTCCCCAGGCGGACGCACCTTCCAGCGTTTGTGTATCCAGAGCCACTGATCGGGATATGCGCGAACGAACTTCTCTATCTCCGAGGTGAACGCCGCGGTCATTTCAAAGACATCGCGGTGGCGGTCGCCGCTGTGCGGATGCTCGACAAGTCGGCCGTAGAAGACATTGTACTTCCGGGTCTCTTTGTTCCAGACGCAGCACATCGGCAGGATCATCGCGTTCGTCCGCATCGCCATCATCGCTATGCCGCTGGTCGTACAGGCGAGCGTTCCGAAGAAGGGAACAAACACCCCGTCGCGCGGCAGAACATTCACGTCCGGCAGAATGCCGAGTATTCCACCCTCGCGAAGGATCGACATCGCTTTCGATACCGAGTTGTTCTTATCGATCGGCTGATTGCCGAATCGCGTCCGAAGCCGCACGGTAAACTCCTCGATCAACGGATTGTCGAGCGGACGGGCGAGATACGTAAGCTTGTCTTCAAGCGCCGAATACGCGAATACTCCCATCTCCCAATTTCCGAGATGCGGCCCGACGAGCAGTATGCCGCGCCCCTTTGCTCGTTCTGCGTCGAGAGCCTTGCGTTCTTCCGTTGCCTTGATCTCTTCGCTGTCGAACTGAAACTCGATCATGTCTCGCAGAGTCTCAGGCGTGGCTTTTGGAAACTGCGTCAGCTCTCCAAGCACGCGGCCGAGATTTTCAAACGAACCGAGCGCGATCGCTCCGCGCTCCTCGATCTTCTTCTCGGGAAATGCGATCTCCAGGTTCTGCAGGGCGACACGTCGCAATCCGCCGGCTAATCTGTAGCCGAGCCGGCCAATGAACATTCCCGCTCGAACCGCCGCCCGTCTCGGCAGCGCACCGAGCAACGCAAACAGTATCCGGACCGGAATATATTCGAGCCAGATCTGTATGGTGCTTTTCTTGGCCATGCGAAACGAGGCGAGTAAAGGGATCGTGTCTATTGAGTTCTGTGGACGACGTTATTCGTAATTGTTTCGTGTGTTTCGTGTGTTTCGTGGTTCGTATTCCTTACTGCTCGCACTGCCTTTTGAAGTCACGAATAAAACCAAACCACGAAACACACGAAAAGAGATCTGATCTCTGAGCACACGGAACACGTCAGTTATTCCATCGCTTGAATGCCAGAACCGCATTGAATCCACCAAAGGCGAATGAATTGGAAATCGCGGCTTCGGGTTTCGCGGCGAGAGCTTCGTTAGCGATGACATTGATGTTGCATTCGGGATCAGGTTCGTTGAAATTTGCGTTTGGCGGAAGCACGCCGTGATGAAGGCCGAGGACGGTCGCGGCGGCCTCGATCGCGCCGGCCGCTCCGAGTGTGTGGCCGTGCATCGACTTAGTTGAGCTGACGTGAATATTGTCGGTGTGATCGCCGAACACGAGGTGAAGCGCTGCCGACTCCATTGTGTCGTTGGCTTGGGTTGCTGTTCCGTGGGCGTTGACGTATCCGATCTGTTCCGGCTTGAGGTTCGCGTCCGCAAGTGCTCCGCGGATGGCCTTAGCCGCACCCGCGACGAGCGGCATCGTCAAATGATGCGCATCGGCCGACATTCCAAAGCCGCAGATCTCCGCGTAAATTCGAGCACCTCGCGAAAGCGCGAGCTCAAGGTCCTCGAGTACAAACATCGCCCCGCCTTCGCCGAGTATCATCCCTGAACGATCTCTCGAGAAGGGTCGGCAAGTATCCGTAGAAACAACGCGCATTGTTTCCCACGCCCGTAAATTACCGTTGCAAATCGGAGCTTCGCTGCCCCCGGCGATGGCGACATCGAGTGTTCCTTGCCGCACCAGCCAGAAAGCCTGCCCGAGTGCGTGATTCGAGGAAGAACATGCGGTCGAGGTTGTGAAGTTCGCCCCAGTCAAACCGAATTCTATTGCGACATGACTTGAAACGGCGTTTGCCATCGCCCGCGGGATGGCAGTCGGCGGATGACGCTGCTGACCTTCCTGATACAGTCGTCGATACATATCATCCTCGGTCGTCTTGCCACCGAGGCAGTTACCAGTAATCACTCCGGTGAGTTCGCGAAGCTCATCGTCGAACGCAATTCCCGAATCCTTGATCGCTTCACGTGCGGCGACGATGCCGTAATGAGAAAACGGGTCGAGCCAGATCAGTGCCTTGTCGTCAAAATGTTCGCGCTCGTCGAAACCGCGCACTTCCGCCGCATTCTTGAATCGCAGGTTCGAGACATCGACTTTTGTGATCGGCCCAATCCCCGATCGCCCCTCTTTCAAGGCACTCCAAAACTCGTCGGCGTTGTTCCCTATAGCGGAGACAACGCCAACGCCGGTGATCACTACTCTTTTCACTTATTTATTTTTACGACGCTGGATTCTCTTCAGGAGTGTCGATGGAGCCGGATTGCTCCGCATTTGTGGCTTTCGCCGCTGCCTGCTGGTTCTTGAATTCTTCGATCGCGCTCGCATTCACATCGACGCCTTGTGCCTTTGCATCGAGCAATGCTTCGATCCCTTCTACTGCCTGTCGGACACCCTTCATATCCGCGACACGATCGTCAGGAATGGTCAGATCGAATTCTTCTTCGAGCTCGAAAACGAGATTCAACCCGTCAAGCGAATCGAAGCCCAACTCATCGAACGTCGTGTCCATCGTGATCTCTTCGGCCGGAACCTTTTTGAAGTCCGCAAACACACGGATCACGCGTTCTGCGACCGACTTATCTGACATAGTTTCCTCCGTTGGATGTGAATGTGTATCGCAAACGCCAATTTATATCACTTACTTTTATTAGTCAAAATTGCGTAAGAGCCGCGCTCCACATGAGAAAGCGGCACGTGAATGGTCATTATTTTGATCCCATTCGAAGGCGTAACGCCTGCGGCTAACTCTTACAAAACTGTTACATATCCGCCGCTTCAAACCTGTTAGGCTTTTATTGCGGCACTTTGTATAGGTTCCGCGATCTTGCAATTATCGAGGAATTTTTAATGCAAAACGTTGTCGAATTTACAGCCTCTAAAAAGGACAAAATAAACTGGAACACGCTTATTGCGGTCGTCCTTTTTCACATCGCCGGTATCGCGGCGCTGTTCACGTTTAGCTGGCAGAACCTTGTGGCCGCATTGATCCTCTGGTGGGTCGCGGGCAGTCTCGGGATCGGCGTCGGCTATCATCGCCTACTTACGCACCGCGGATTCACCACACCGAAATGGGTCGAATACGTGTTGAGCGTTATGGGAACCCTCGCCGTTCAGTCCGGACCGCTGACATGGGTAACGACTCACCGGCTGCATCACGCTTTTACCGAAACCGATAAAGATCCGCACAGCCCGCGAAACGGGACCTACTGGGCGCACATGGGATGGATCTTTCGCGGCACGGCGCAAAATCAATCATGGGCGACGATGGTCCGTTATTGTCCTGACATAACCAAGGATCGTTTTCAGGTCGCACTTAATAAGTTCTATTACATTCCGACGATCCTCGTCGCCGCAGGATTGTTTGCGATCGGCGGATGGTCGATGGTGCTCTGGGGAATCGGGCTGAAGACGGTCGTGAACTGGCACTTCACATGGCTCGTTAATTCCGCGACACATCTTTGGGGAACCCGCAGGTTCGAAACTCGGGACGATTCCCGCAACAACGCTCTCATCGCAGCGGTCACGTTTGGCGAAGGCTGGCACAATAACCATCACGCTCATCCGCGTTCCGCAAAGCACGGTGTAGCCTGGTATGAGTTCGACATCAACTGGATACAGATCTGGGCATTGGAGAAACTTGGGCTGGCCAAAAACATTTTCGCTTACAGCGTAGACGCCGACAAAGCCGAGCTCGCGCCCTTACGAGAAGCGGCTTAGAATATACGTTAGACTAATTGACGGAAAGTGGAATTGACCGGTAGCGGTTTCAATTTTCCACTTTCCGTTTTACATTTCCAGTTGACGTATGCACCGCCGGAAGACTGCAATTTTTTTTCTCGTGCTCGGGATTTGCCTGAGTGTGCTGGCGGTCGCACTCAACGTCGGCTGGATCCTTCTAAACCTACGCGAAGTAGTCGTACTCGTTCTCGGGATAATTTTCTTCGCGATCATCATCACCGGCCTGATCCTCAACACGATTTTTCTGGTGCGTGAGATCAGACGAAGCGAACAGCACGATGCATTCCTGAACTCGGTAACCCACGAACTAAAAACACCGATCGCTTCGATCAAGCTCTATCTCGAAACTCTGAAGTCGCGCGACGTTGCTCCAGAAAAGCGCGATGAGTTTTACGACGTAATGCTCGCCGACACCGACCGGCTTCTCCACACGGTTGAGCAAGTGCTCAGCGCCGGCAGCTCGCGCGAAAAGAAACGGCAGATGAATGTCGAGAAACTAGATCTCGGCGTGGTACTGAGCGGCTCGGTTGAGATCGTGCGCCGCCGGTACAATCTGGGTGACAATATTCTTCGGACAAGTGAGACGGCCGACGGGCTCGAGGTTATGGGCGATGCAGCCGAGCTCCGAACGGTCTTCGTGAACCTTCTCGACAATGCTGTGAAGTACTCGGGCGACGACCGGAGGGTCTCGATCCGCGCGAGGCGAACGACGCTAAATAATAAGGTCGACATCTTCATCCGCGACAATGGCGTCGGCATTCCGGCGGCGGAGCTGAAACGGATCTTCAAGCGCTTCTACCGTGTCCCAAACGAGTCAGCCAAGAACACGAAAGGAACCGGGCTCGGGCTTGCGATCGTACGTTCGATAATCGAGAAGCACGGCGGGAAGATAAAGGCTGACAGCAAGGGCGAAGGACGTGGAAGTACGTTCATTGTGCAACTGCCACTGGCTTAGCGACCTTAGAGTGTCAGCGTCTTTACCCACGGATGAAGCAGATGACGCAGATTTATGTTGATCGCTTATCGAGTGGGTTGCTTGAACGTTGGTAAATGATCGGGCGATCGACCGAGGTATGCGCGTATTCCCGTTGCGGCGCGAACTGATCCAAAGAGATCCGCGGCGCCAACGCACAGTCGATCTTGTCTACAAAAACGTTGAATCCGAATAGGAGTTATGAAGATTCTTATCGTCGAGGACGAACAGCATTTAGCCGACGGATTGCGTTTCAATCTCGAAGCAGAAGGTTACGAAGCGGAGATCGCGCATGACGGCGAAACGGCCCTTGACATGTTAGGCAAAGCGAAGTTCGATGCGATCGTGCTCGATGTCATGCTACCGGGTGTCGACGGCTTCCATGTCGCCCGTGACATCCGCGATAAAAAAGATTACACGCCGATCCTGATGCTTACCGCCCGCGGCCGGCCCGAAGATGTTCTTCGCGGATTCGAAGCCGGCACCGATGACTATCTACCGAAGCCGTTCGATCTCAATATTTTTATTGCCCGCCTGAAAGGACTTCTGCGGCGTCAGCAGTGGACGAAAGAGCCTTCGACGCCGGACAGCGGCGCTACTTACCACATCAACGGCAAGACGATCGACTTTGAGAATCTTGAGTTGATCAGCGACGAAGGCGTTACCCGTCTGACGTTGATGGAAATGAAGCTGTTGCGTTTTCTGATCGAGAACGAGGGCAAGACCGTTTCGAGGAAAACCATTCTCGAGGATGTTTGGAATCTGCAGGAAGACACCGACACGCGTGCGATCGACAATTTCATCGTGCGTCTTCGCAAGTATCTCGAAGACGAGCCGAATAATCCGAAGTTCGTGCGAACGGTTCGCGGCGTCGGGTATAAGTTTGTTTCGGAGTGACGAGTGACGAGTGACGAACTAGATCTTACGCGCGAACGTTCATAACTTTACTCGTAATCCCGCCTGCTGAGGATCTTTACTTCTGTCCGCCAATCCTCCCGCAGCTCGAATCGCCACAGCTCGACCTCCCGTCGTAAAGCTTTCGCAAAGTAACCAAAATCCCGATGAAAGCTGAGGGCCGGAGCGACCGCGTAAACGAGCGCCGGCTTGTCCAGAATTTTCATCTCGCCAAACGCTTTAATACGGTTGAGCTCGCCACGACGGCGCTGGAGCTCGATCTTGCGCCAATAATCTGCGGCCTGAAATACCGTCTCGCGGTCCGGCGAGGTCTTCAGTTCGATGATCACGAGCCGTCCATCCCGGCGGATCGCGAGCAGATCGATCTTGTCCGACAAAGCGCGAAACTGATTGTAGATCGGCGAAAGGATCAAATTCGCGTCAAGCAGTTTGATGTTCCGTCGGAGGATCGATTCAAGCCATGCCTCAGACGACATCCGGTACAGCTCATGCCGCTTATTCGGCGTGCCGGCACTACGGTACGTTTCAAGTTGCTGCACGAGTTCGGCGAGCTCGCTCCATGAATTTTCATTGAGCTGACGGCGATTGCGATCGATCCCGAACCAGGCTTTCTCCTCAGCCGCTATCGATCGCACCCGGGCGAACGGTAAGCCGAGGAACCGGATCGTTTCACCATGCCTTGAAAAGATGACGTCCGTCTTATCCGGCGAGAGCTTGAGAATTCTTTCCGCCATCTGGCTCGGACGGATCTCCGCCGGCAACGTGATCTTCTTCGGTTTCTCGCGCCACAGTGCTCGAAATTCCGGTATTTTCAGTTCTTTGATCTTCGGATCCCCAACATCGTTCGAGATCTCAAACATGCGAAATCTCGCCGCGGCATTTTGATTCAAAAGGCCGACGAGCTTTCGCAGGTTTCTAATCTGCTTCCGCTCGCCGGCAATCCAAACTTCGCGGACCGGCTTCTTTCGCGCTTGCAGCTTCTCGAACCAGAGCATCGCTGAGGTCAGCACTGCCTCGTGGATCATCGTCGCTGTTACGTCGGCCATGACGGCAACGTCGACTCCGGACGCATCACGCAAAAAGATCAGAGCGAGCCGCCCGTTATCGATATTCAGAGCAAGGCGCGAAAGTTTGTATGTCGGAAAGATTTGGATAAGCGCGGCGGCGATCGAATTCGCACGCTCGAGACGAGCGAACTCGACATTCATGCTCAACTGGATTGCCGGTGTTCGGGGAACCAAACGGATCGTTTCAGGCGACTCTCCAAACTGTCCCCGGACTTCGATGGAGATATCTTGAGCGGCCGGATCGTCATCAAGCGACAAGATCCGCGAAACGCCGATACCCGAATCGTCGAGAACGGTGAGCAACGCCTTTTCGCCGTCGAACGAAATATCGATCTCATCCCGTCTCAGCGGAAACGTTCCGCCGTCCGGGCGCACTAAGAGCCATTCGAAGTGCGAATCGATCCGCGCCCGAAGCCCTTCAGCCAGCTTTTCGGCGTTTACCATTTATAGTTCGTCTCAAAGAATCGCATCATCGCCGCCGACCAATCCGCGTAACCTTGCTCCGAAGGATGAATTCCGTCAGCGAAAAATCCTTCGACCTGGATATTGGTCGGCTGATGATAGTAGAAGACGCGGTCCACGCCCGCGGTAAATTCTCTGATATTCGCGTCGTGCAGCTTTGACAGTTCCCAAAGGAGAAACTTTATCGGGTGCGGGATCGCGGGAGAATATTTGATCATCGGGCAGTTCGTAATAAAGATCACCGAGTCGGGAGCCTTCTCGCGGAGGATCGCAAGAAGCTGCGTCATATCGCGCCGCCATTTGCGCGGACTGCTGAGCTTCATGACATCGTTACCGCCGAGTCCGACGAGAATGTAATCGAACTTCTCGTTAGGCATAAGCGGAACAAGCTCGTCGATCGTCCGTTTCGCGGTGACACCGTTTCGACCGACGACCGACCAGCTCACTGCCTTTCCTAGTTTCTGGCTTAGTTGCTCAGCAAATCTCCCGGCGAGTCCCTGTGCATGAGTCCGGGCTCCGAGCCCGGCGACGGTAGATTCGCCGATGACAAACAACTTCGCGGCGACCTCTCCTTCGCCGACAACTCCGGTCCTGTCGCCGGCGGCATCCGGCAGTAATCCAACCTTGCGGCGAGTGTGCTGTCCCAGCAGGAACAGGAAGGGCGAGGCCGGTAAAATAACGGCGGCCATCGCTAAGTAGATCGCTTGCCAGATCAGTAAATTCATCGCTCTCAGAACCGTATGATAAACTTCGATTACTCGAATGTTTTTGTCAACTCCGG
>JBDTSA010000008.1:0-14067 GCA_039931335.1 Acidobacteriota bacterium | reverse complement strand
CGCCGCGGTTACCGCCACCACCTCCCCCGCCTCGGCCGGCACCTGCGATCGCGCCACCGCCCGCGGGACCGCCCGCCGGCTGGCCGCCGCCGGTCGCGATAGCCTGTGCAGACTTTCCAAAACCAAAGTTCTTGCCGAGCCGGACGTTTACCGAAAAATATCCGGGTGCCTGGCCAAAATTTCTTGGGATTATCGCCGCCTGATCCTGATCGGCGACATTGCAGTATGACGCAGTCACACCCCACCGAGCGCACGCGGCAGCAAGCTCTCCAAAGGACGGACGCTCGGTGAAGAGAGTGTCACCGTTCACGTCAATACCCTTTGTGATATTGAACGGCCGTCCCGAACTCGCGATGACAAAAGGGCTCACGGAAATCGCCCACGGCAAAGTGAAGTTTCCACCGATAACGAAATTGTGGCGAATGTCGAATGACGAGCGTCCAAACTCATCCGAGAGATCGTACGAATACGCCGGGAAGCTTCCCGCTCCGTCCGAGTCGCCTCGTGCAAAACCAAGGCTGTAGTTCGCGAACAAATTAAAGCCTGGGCGAAACGCCGACCGAATGTTCACATTGAGTCGATTCTGATCGAGAGTGCCTGTGGATTCGTATTCGAAAATACTACCGAGTGTCGGTTCCGGGCGCGGTGCGTTATTGCAACTTACCTGGGCCGCGCAGATCGGAGCATTGACGTTACGCGATCGCAAAACGTTTTGAGTTCTAGAACCAATGTAGAACGCCGCCAGTGTAGTCCTCGAAGGTAACTGGCGCTCGACCCCGAACGCCCACTGCGACATAAGGGGAATCTTCAGGTCGCCCGAAATACGTCGAATCGTATTCGACTGCGGGATAGCCGCCAGGATCTGGGCCGACGTTGGAGCATTTGTAACGCCGCCAAGCGTAAACACGGCCTGCTGCAGCAACGCTATCGCTGCCGCGCGACGTACCGGATCGGTCTCGTCCGCACTGACAATAAGATCGAGTTGCTCGTCTCCTCCGAAGCGCAGTGCCTGCAGCGTTAGATTCTCGCTGAATCTTTCGTAGAACAAACCGAAACCGCCGCGAAAAACCGTTTTCGGAGCCCTCGCTCCTCCAGCCCCAGGCGACCAGGCGAAGGAAAATCGCGGTGCGAGATTGAGATTGTCACTGACGTTTGTTTGATTCTCGTATCGCAGACCAAAGCTCAGCGTCAGTCCCGGATTCACTCTCCAGTCGTCAGAAAGAAATAAGCCGAGATCTGTTCGGGAGACGTCCTGTTCGGGATTTCCGACAACGATGCGAAACTGCGTCGGGAAATAACGCGGGTCCACATTACCCCGGAGCCGGCCGCGATATTGATCAAGCGGATTCAACGCCGGCGAGACGACAACGCAAGTCGGCGGATTGACCGGTGTGCAACCGGCGGGGCTTCTAACCTCCGACGCTCCGGGGAACGAAAACGTCCCACCGAAGTTATTCTCCGAGCGATCGGTAAGGTCGATGCCGCGAAGCCGTACACCAACTTTCAACGCATGGGTTCCGTTCTTGCCAGCCGCGGTAGTCGTGTAGTTCTGCAGCTCCCATGTGTTCGCACGATTAAAGCTCAGCCCGACCTGCGAGCCTCCACCGGTGAAAGCTTCGGAAACATTGATCGTCGGCATGGAATTGTCGCCAACCTGCTCCCGCTTTTCCCAGCGATACTCGAATCGCGTTTCGTTGATCGTCGTCGGGTTGATGATCATCGTCTCGGTCAATCGCATTTCGTGCTCGCGGCTCTTTGTCTCGTAAGCCCGGGAAAGCAGCGACGTACCGCCGATCCCCTGATTCTCTACCGACGAACGCCCAAAACTGTAGCGTGCAACCAGGGTATTCTTGTCATTCAAGGCAAAATCGAATCGTGGACTGAATGACAAGCGGCGATTTGGGATCTGATATTCCTGCTGGAACGCAATCGGATTGAGGGCCGGGTCGAGAATGATCGCGTTGACGATCGTATTATTGTCGACGTCACGGTTATTAACGTCGAAAAAATATGACGACTTCCCTTTCTGAATGGGTCCCGAAGCATTTCCACCGAAGAACCGAAGCTGGCTCGCCGCACGGTTCGGGGCGAATGGATTGCGCGAGTTCAAACTCTCGTCATTGAAATTGAAAAACGCATTGCCGCGGAACTTGTCCGCACCGGGTTTAGTTAAGATCTCAATTCGTCCAAATCCAAGCCGATCGTACTCCGCCGAAAATGGATTCTGATTGATACGGATCTCGCGGATCGCTTCCTTCGGCGGAAGGCGGCCGCCAGTAAATCCATCGATGTAGATTTGTCCGCCGTTGGGACCGGAAGAAGGTCCGGCAAGTGCTTGCAGTGCTGCTTCAAGCTCATCTGGATCAACGGGCAACGCTTCGAGATCTTTTTCTTTCAAGACCGTCGCACCGGCGTTGTTTTGCGGATCTGTCGAGACGCCTTCGCTGCTCGAGACATCGACTTGTTCCTCGACACCCTCGACGGTCAGCGGCACAAGCAGTTCTTCGCGTTGCCCGGCCGTGATCTTAACCTCAGTGTTCTCGTAAAGCGCGAAATTCGCTGCCTTGACCCGAACGATATAATTTCCCGCCGCTAATCCGGTTACCGTGAACTCACCACGCGAGTTGCTCGTCGAGGTCTTTTCTTTGCCGTCAGCAGCAACCACAGTTACCGACGCGCCTACGACCACCGCTCCGAGCGTGTCCTGTACTTGTCCGCCCACGCTTCCAGTTTGCTGGGCAAAGGCCGTGGCAGAAAATATGAATGTAAATAGAAAGAGTTTTATAAATTTCGTCATTTTTAATACAGAAGAATGCAGCTTTAGGACTCACGAATATTCGTCAGCCGGTTCCAAAAAAAGCTATGCTTTACGGTCCGCCAAATCCGTCAAGGCCGGGAATATCTAAACTTAATCTGCCCTGCCCTCTCTGACCGCCACTGGCTGCCTGAGCTTGAGCGGCTCGCAAGAACGGCTCGACTCCGGCCAGCAACTTTATCGCCGTGATGCGTTCGGGGGTAGTATTCTTGCTGCTCGAAACAGCGATCACCTCACCGACCTTCAGATCTGCCACTGTAATGTTCGGAAAGCGCTCGAGCATGTCATCGATTCCGCGAGCTCCGCCTGGACCTCGGCCAGGTCCACCTTGGCCTACGTTAGCGGCTCCATTCGCTTGTGGACGTGCGGCTTCGCCGGAGCCAGCAGCTCCGCCCGGCCGCGCACCGCCGGCCTGACCGGATTGAAGCCCTGCCATCCGCTGAGCCATTTCTTCCGGAAACTTCTTTAGAACCGACGCCGACCCAAGCTCAACCGTTACGTCTTTTTTAGATTGAGCATCGGTGATCACAACTTCATTCTTGGCCACGTCGACCGACTTAACGGTTCCGGCTACGGTGCGGAACGCACCGGTGACTATCTCTTCCGCAGCAAAGCTAGCGCCATCGGCACTCTTATCTCCCAATGCCCGCAGCATGTCGCCTGCCTGAATTTCATTTACAGAGCTCGCCTTTGCCTCGCTAAACTTGACCGAATTCGGCACATATCGCAGGATCTTCGCTCCTTCTTTAGGCGAGAGCACAACGGTTGTCGTGTTAGCTAATCCCCGCAAATCGACTTTTATCTGCCGCGTGATCTGGTCAACAGCCGACACGCGTCCCGAAATTCCTCTCGTCGCCCATCGTTCGCTCTCCTTGACCTGCTTTTGCGCGATGTCCGACTTCGTAATCAAATAAATCGACTTTGCCGGCAATGTCTTTTTATCTTCCGCGAAAAATCCTGTCACGAGGAGCTTGTCGCCAACTCCAATGTCCGAGAAAGCGGATGCAACCGCAGCCTTTAGTACCGGATTCTCGGGAGGAACTCGTTTGTATTCGGTCTTGTCCGTTACGGCGACATCAAGCACGCCGTCCTTCGTTTGAATGATGATTTTGCCGCTTTCTATTGACATCACGTCGCCTGTCACGACCGAGGCTTTCGCACCGCCTGTTTGCCCGAATGCACTCAAGACGCTCCCTGCAAACAAGAGAAAAACGAGTCCGTTTGTAAGTGAGCCGCGTAACATCATAATTTTCTATAAATAATATAGCTCGACGCGCGGCAGTACCACGAGCCTTGCTCGAATATTTTAAGACGTAATTTTTGGTTTTGAGGTTTTACTTTAAATGTAAAGTTTTGTCAGCACTGAAGTTGTCTGCACTACCGGGCCTGCCAATTCCGTTGCGATCTGGCAGTCAGAACGAGCCCGACGCCAGTCGAGAACAGAATGAAAAGAGCGATAGTCCAGATATATGGGATCGAGAGCACGAGCGTCCATGCGACGACCCCGATCAAGATCGCAAGTGCTTCGGAGCTATTCTCGCCGAGCAAGCGTTTCTGAAGCAGCTTTCCAACGCTTACGTTCAAAGCGACGCGACCGAAGATGTACGCGAGCATCATCAAAGTGAACGCCATCAGTCCAAAGATAACTCCGAAAGGATTAGGAAGTAGTTGGAGCATCGCTCCGACACCCAACGTTGTGCTCAGAAATGCAGCCACGCCAATTGCCATTACCTTTAGCGTCGAGAGTTGGAATCGAGCGATCGCCCGGCTCACAGCACCCGGAGCAAGCGTCGCCAGTCCGAGCGATAAGACAAACCAAAAAAGAACGGAGAGCACTCTCTGAGCGAGGAATGCCAATGAGAAGTGCGGCGAAAACAGTGAAGAGGGATTCTGTGCGAGATTGCGGATCTCTTCCTCGTAACCCGCGTACATGACGGTCTCGCGTCCCTCTTCGCGAAGTGGTTCCGGGCTCTCGGGCCTGTACGCTCCGCCGACGGCGAACACGTCGCCGCCGATATACGCGCCCTCTTTCTGAATTACCGAGCCGCCGACCGCCACTACGTTTTCCGTCACCCTGCCTTCGACAATGACATCGCCGCCGATAGCAAGAACTCCCTTCGCCCGCGTCTTGACGATTACCGTCTTTCCATAGCAAACAACTTCCTGATCCGGTGCGTCATCGACGGTGACCGTGTCCGGCGAGGAAACGGAGATTTGCGCGAACGAAAAAACTACTCCGGTTAGGATGAGGACGACTGCCGCTATCAAGATCCGAAAATCAAAAGGATGGCGTCTACGGTGAATCGAGATTGAGGCGATTGTGGTTGTCACTTATTAAACCCGAATGACCTAAGTGCGGTGCACACGTACCAGCAGCCGCGAAAAAAGACAAAGCGACAAGCCAAAGAGGGCGAGAAAAACTAATACAGACGTCCCCGATTCAAACAGAAATTTCGAGGCGAGCGTTCTGAAGATAATGGCCGAACCCAATGCGATATCGTAAACAAGATGCCCCGCCGATGACGCCACGGCGAGAAGCGTTTCGAATATCGCGGCTGTGGCAACTAAAGTTTTCTCCGCACTGCTGCCCAGCGCGAAGAGTGAGAAGACTATCAAAGCGGCGCAAATAAACGCGGCCTTTCGCCTCTCGTTCGGCCGCCGAAGCCCGCTAACACGAGACTCGGCATTTGCAACTACCGATCGAGTAAAGTTTTTGGGAAGCTCGATCTCGTTTCCTTCGTCGAGAGAATAGTCGAGCGCATTGAGAAAACTCTTCTGGAGATTAAGATCGTCGGTGCAGGTCCGACAGCCCGACACGTGCTGCTCGAGAGTAAGCTCATCACGGGCGGACAACTCGCCGTCGATGTATGCCGAAAGCTCCGGCGACGGACAAGTCATTTTATTTTCACTCTCTCCACGCTCCATCTTGCAAACTAAGCCCCGATCTATTTCAGAAACTTTATCGTCAGCGGATATTCCCAAAGGTCGCCGTCGTTGTTCGCCTTGATCGCGCCAATTATTGGAAATGCGATCCCCGCGATCATCAAACCTATCAGCGGAATGAGTCCGATCAGAAAAACGAAAATGAGCAGGATACTGACAAAGCCATAGATGATCGTTGAGATCATCCAATTCACGACCATCTTTCCGTGCGGATCGAGGGCGGGCATCTTGTCCTTGTTCAACTGCCAGATAAGGATCGGAGCCAGTATTCCGAGCGGGAAGAAAATGACGTTCGCAAGCTGCGACAAATGGAGAAACAAAGCCATCTGCTTTTCGTCAGCCGTCTGCAATGCCATCTGCGGGCGATATTGCATGTCAAAACTCATAAAAAATTCCTACCTATATCCCCGTGAATCCTTTCTCCAAAAAAATATCCCGCATCATTTCTCTCGCCCGGAAGAGCCGGTTCTTGACAGTGCCAAGCGGCAGGCCGGTCACTTCGGCGATCTCGTCATAGCTCAGGTCCTTCGAATGCCGAAGCAAGATCAATTCACGATAAGCGGACGGAAGCCGTTTGACCACACTGTCGATCTCCGTTCGCCACTCGCTTCGCTCGCGGTCCTGTTCCGGACCCGGCTTTGGACATTCGATTTGCAGTTGATACGTACCGTCGGCAGTTTCTGTTTCGAGGCTCTGCGGGCTCACTGAGTTACGACGCATGTGATCGATCGCAGCATTATGAGCGATGCGATAAAGCCAAGTTGAAAATTTGTATTCGGAACTGTAACGGGAAAGTGAGTTGTAAACCTTTATGAAGACTTCCTGCGAAACGTCAAGCGACGCCTCATAATCACCGAGCATTCGGAAAATATAGCCGGTGATAGGCCGTTGATATCTGCGGACGAGTCCTTCGAACCCGTCTTCACGTCCACCGATCGCAAAGGCAATCAGCTCGATATCGGAAAAATCCTTTATATTTTCAGCAGCTGCTCCAGGTGTGGCCATGATGCTTGGGTACTACGGTATTCTCAGCGAAAATGTTTCAGCAGGCAATCGCTTTTGTAGGGATTCCAAGCGGAATCCACAGACGCGAAAACTCAGCAGCGTGTGTACAACAGCGCCGTGGGCGTTCAAGAGAACGTATCTACCGCCAGCCAAACGACGCCAGCCCGGCCGGAGCGGCAAGATCGTCAAAACTTAAACTGCCGACGGGAACGTTCAGCCCGACATCCTCGGCCCCAAGAACACGCAGCGTTCGCCCGAGAGCTTCGTTGGATATTTCTTTGATCTTTGCCGGGAGCAGATCCTTTCCGATAACAAGCAGTGTTTCCAATAAGCCGTCAGCATGCGGATCGGCAAAGCGGTCGTTGTAGAACATTAGAAGACGGTAGATCTCATCGTCCCGCTCGCTTTGCGTGCAGGTCACGGTCCGTACCACCGCCGGCTCGTCACCGCGCAGAAGCATGGCTGTAAATCCATCATTTTGCGAGCTCAAAAGAAGCGAGTCGGTACGCTCCGCGCTTCGCATTAGCCATTGCGTCTCGCTGACGGCACGCGGAAGGATCAATCCAGCGGTCCATCCGAGACTCTCGAAGATCGTCTCGTATTCATCGATCACGGACAATTTCACTGCCGTCGCAAAGTGTCGAGATCTGCCTTCACCGTCGTTCGAGATCTTGTGTCGCGTGATACGGAGTTCGCCCGATGGAGCCCCAAAGCTCTGTTCTGCTTTCCAGTCGAGGATCTCTTCGGTCTCGCCCTTCGCCGCCCCATTATCGAGAGTGAGGATCGCGGTCCTCGCAGTGTTGCTCGGCAGCGAGACAGACCAGTTCTTTTGGTTCATCAATCCGGCGGATACTACCGCTTCCTCCAAAAGCACTCGAAACTGTTCCGGGCTCGAGATGTTCCTTTCGAAAAAACTCGGCGTCAGCAAATTCTTCGGCAATTCGATAGTTGCCGCTTGCCTCACGCCAAACTGGCCGCGGCCCTCTTTCTGGAGCGCCAGCGCCGTGACGGCTTCACGCTCGAGGCCAATCGCGGCCTTTGGATAATTCGGTTCGGTTAAAACTGAAAACATTTAATAATCTTTGTACGACTTGCCTTCGTTGTCTTCGCCTTCAGCAAGGCTCTTTACGTCCTTCAACCCCTGCTCAGCGTCCGGCGACAGAGTGTCTTCGCCCTGGATCTCATTCCACTCGTCCTTTTCCGTAACCGGATCTCGCGGTTTCTCCCGCAAGTACTTTCCTTCGACGAGCTCGTCGATCGACTTCGGCATTCGACCTTTGTCCGCCGTGAACTGATCGATCGAGTTCCGCATCTGCCAGAGATTCTCCTTGAGCACCGTCTCTCGCGCGTGTTGGACGCTCCGCTGATACGTCGGGATCGCTACCGAGAGCAAGATGATCATGATGAACATCGCGATCATCAGCTCAAGCAGTGAAAAACCCTTCGCATTTTGGATTTTGGATTTTGGATTTTGGATTCGAACAGCCCGAAGACTCGAACTGTACCGTTTCGGCAAATCCAAAATCCAAAATCTAAAATCCAAAATCGATCTACCAGTCACTGTACTTCTCTCCATTAAGGCCTTCTTCGTCGGACGCGGACCGCACATCGAAAACGTTTACGTCATCCCAACTCTCGTCGTCCTTCGATTGATAAGATGATCGGAGCTTCCAATCAGACTCACCGGTTATCGGATCGATCGGCTTCTCGCGAAGATAGACTTTCTTTACTTCCTCAGTTGCATTCAGCTCGGTCGCGTTCTTATCGTCAAACGCGCCGCCAGAGGTCAAATTTAAACCACGCTGCCTTACTTTGACGCCATCGACGAGTACATCGAGATTCGGCGGATAGCGATCAAGATTCTCCGCATCGAAAATCGAACAATCGTCGATTACGACGCGGCTCCGCGGATCGGGTGTAACCGATTGCGGGCGGCCGATTCTATTGTCAGTCTGTCCGGCCGGACACGCTCCGTTGGTATCCCGTTTGAATTCATCAATTGCGTTCCGGATCTGTCGGAGGGTCTCGCGAAGTCGAACCTCTCGGTCCCGCTTTACCGCGTTTTGCGCGAGCGGGAGCGTTCCCATGATAAGAATCGCGAGCACGGTCAGCGTGATCACCAGTTCGAACAGTGTAAACCCGCCGCTAGCTCTTAATGTAATCGTGCAGTCCTTCACAACGGAACCAATCTGGCCTAAAACCTTACGCCGAGATTCTTTCCGTCAGCGGTGATAAAATTCAGCACGTCACGCTCAAGTGAGATCTCCGGTTTTCCATCGGCGAGGGCCTCGATTTCAACAAAAGCCAGCACGCCCTGGTTACCCGCGACGCTCGGGTCGGCGGAGGCCAACAAGACATACATCTTTCCGTTCTGATTAAGGGACGGCGACGCAACCGTATTCGCGATGCCCATACCGAATACATCTCCGTACATAACCGATCGAACGGCAAGTTTCGTCGCGTCAAATCGCAGTCCGAGTACAGCCGAACGGAACGGCGAGCCGCTCTTTATCATGACCGGAATTCTCGTCTTCTCACCAGCCTTCATAGCCGGAAGGTCCGAGCCCAGCGTGAGCTCGACATTCGACGCAGAAGCCTCTGCGCCTGCGGCCGGCCGGCCCGAGTTCGAAGTGTCGGAGGTGGGTTTGATCTGCAGCGTCTTTACGCCGCTATCGATCGGCACGAGATTCATCGCAACTCCATCCGTTTTCACGGATGAAGAAGCTTTGGCCGGTGCGGGCGCAGGGGCGACAGTTTGGGTACCCGTCCGAACGTATGCCGGAGTTTCGGTAGAGCGATCCGGAAGCTGGACCTTCGCCGTCGTCGGCAGGCGACGAACGGAAGCAAGCAGTTCCTCGCGCTCTTCTTGAATTATCATCGCTTCGAGTGATCCGCTCGTCGGTGTCGCGAGACTTCCGGTCGGACGTTCGACTTCGTCTTCCGGCAAAATGGCCGGAGCACGAATGACGCGCGGCGTCACGGCGATCACGATGTCCACCTGGCGGTTGTCGCGTGTCGGCGTAGCAAAGAGACGACCGATGATCGGGATCCATCCGAGTACCGGCAAACCGGCGCGGCCGTTACTCTCGACATCTTGTGCGACGCTGGCCAAAAGGAGTGTCTTATTGTTCTGAACGCGAGCCGTTCCCTTGATCGTGCGTTCGGTGAAAATCGGATTATCCGCGGTGCCGCCGGTCGCGACGTCTTTCGACTCTATCTCCATTGCGACCTGAACATCCTGATTCGGGAAAACTATCGGCTTGAATTTCAACGTCAAACCAACTTGCTCATAGTTGATAACGTCTCCGACGAAACTATTATTATTGTTACCGCCCGTATTACCGACCGGAGCAAACGATGCTGTACGAACCGGGACTCGCTGACCTATCCGGGCCGACGAATCTTCGTTGTTAAATGCGTGGATCTGTGTCGATGCGAGAAGCTTGGTGTTGCCCCTGCTCTGGAACGCACTAACAACGGATGAAGGGATCAGCAGTCCGGTCGCGATGTTGCGCGCGACTCCGACCGCAAACGCGGCGTCGCTCAACGAGACGGCGGCTGAGTTCGATCCGCCTATATTGTTAAGTTGGTTAACGCCGTTAAGCGTCCCGCCAATCTGATTGCCAAGGCGGAGAAGATCTGTCTTGTTCACCTCGTAGATCGCAACATCCATGACGACCTCAGCGCGATCTTTATCGAGCGAAGAGATGAGCTTCGCAAAGAGCCGCACATTTTCCTCAGTATCGCGGATCGTCAAACTGTTCGTTGTCGCATCCTCGATAACAATTGTCTGGCTCCGTCCGGGTTGTGCCGGGATCGCCGATGTGATGATCGTCTTGACATCTTTCGGATTCGCATTCGCGAGGTAGAAAGTTCTCAGCACAAGCTGCTGGAAGTTTGTTCGCCGGTTACCGGTCGCGACGAGGATCGTTCTCGGTCCGACCTTTTGGAAAAACAAATTCTCTTGCAAGAAGATATAGTCAAGGGCCTTCGCGGCGGTGACGTTCTTCAACTCAATTCGGATCTTACGATTTTCGAGCCTCGACTCGGCGTCAAAAAGCACGTTCAGATCGAGATCTTTCGCCAACTCCTTGACGATGTACTGCAGATCGATACCACCGGGAAACGGAACGTCGCGCATTTTCTCGAGACGCTGCGGGATCTGCACATCTGCGGGCTGCGAGTTATAGCTCGTCGGAACGAGTCTTACCTTTCCGTTCTCACTCGTCTTCGCGTCAGGATCTTCGCCCTTCTGCATGGCTTCCTGCATCCGGACCATTCGCGCCATTTCGGACTTCGCAAGCTCATTTACCGGATCGTAAGCATAAGCTTTTCGAAATGCGTTGTATGCGCTTTGGTAATCCTTCTGCTCGGCAGACGTGTTCCCTTTTTTCATGTACTGCTGCGAAGCATTGAAAAGGGCACGTTGCAGATGGAGCTTGTACTCCGGATTCTTCGGATTCTCGGTAACCGCGACAGCGAATTCCTCAACTGCCTGGTCCCATTGTTCAGCCGTTTCGTGCTTCATTCCCTGCTTGAAATGCTTTTTGCCATCGCCGACAGCAAGGATCGCAACCGGTGACATTAATGACAAAACGAGCAAAAGGCTGAGCGAAAATCGCGCGTAAACTGAGTTTTTCATAATAGAATTCGATTGATAAAGTTGGAAAACGAAAAGCTCTCGTTCGACGTTTTTACACGTCTCCCGGTTGGCTAAGTTTCAAAAACATTCTCCGGTGGAAAGGTCCGGCGAGAGCTGGTGTAATTTTCGTCTCCTTTCGACAAAAACGCAAGCAATTAATGGAACTTTCGGCCTTGAAGCTAGGATGCAGGGTGAACACGAAAAATAGCCCGGCGATCTATTCAGCCTTCATGATCTGACGGCGCAGATAGTCGAGAGCAGCCTGGCTCGACCGCCAGCGAATCAGCACGCGGTCTCCAGGAAGGGTAAGCCGTAAAGATTTTGTGTTCGCCTTGTCGGCGTATCCGATGAACACGGTTCCGACAGGTTTCTCATCGCTGCCGCCGTCAGGCCCGGCGATCCCGGTGACCGCGATCGCGTAATCGGTCCCCGATCGCTGTCGCATTCCGTAGGCCATCGCCTCCGCGGTTTGCGAGCTCACGGCGCCAAACGACTCTAGTATTTCGGGCGACACACCCAGCGCCCGTTTTTTCGCTTCGTTTGAATAGGTGATGACGCCTTCGAGAAAATAGGCAGATGATCCGGCAACATCGGTCAAACGCATCCCGATCATTCCACCCGTACAGCTCTCCGCGACCGAGACGGTTTCATTTCGCTTTTTCAGAAGGCTGCCGACCACTTCTTCCATCGTCTCGCCGTTCATCGCAAAAACTGCCAATCCGAGTTTTTCCGCGAGCTTCGACGCCAGTTCGTCGAGCACTGCGACGCCCTCGGCTTCACTACTGGGGGATGCAAACAGATGGATCTCGATCTCGGTTCGATTGAAGAGGATCGAAGTCTGCACAGCCGGATACGATTTGTAGATCGGCGCGATCAACTCATCGACCGCCGACTCGCCCATGCCCGACACGCGAAGGACACGACGAACAACCGAAACATTTCCGGCAACCGATCGCAGCGTTTCGAGAACGTGATTCTCGAACATCGGCTGCATCTCACGCGGCGGGCCGGGAAGAACGATCAGGAATTTGCCCGCGTCGTTCAACATCATCCCGACGGCGGAACCGTTCGGATTCGGCAGGACGACGGCCCCGTCGATAACGAAAGCCTGTCGCTTGTTTATCTCGGGCATCTCGCGCCCCCAGCGCAGGAAACGCTCGCGAAGGTCGGCTTCGAGATCATCGTGGTATTTCAGCTCTCGGCCCGCCGAACGCGCCGAGACCTGTCTCGTAACATCGTCCTCGGTAGGTCCGAGCCCGCCAGTTGTGATGACAATGTCCGACCGCTTTAACGCGTCACGAATCGTCTCTTCAAGCCGGGCTTCATCGTCTCCGACGATCGTCTTCAGCTTCACTTCGACGCCGATAGCCATCAGCTTCTCGGTCAGCCACAGACTGTTCGTGTCCGTTTTCTCCGGCGTTAGGAGCTCAGAACCAACGGCAATGATTTCAGCGGTCAACATACGAACGGTGAAAAGGTGAAAAGAGTGAAAATGTGAAAAAGTTAAAAGGGTAAAAGTTAAAAGGTGGAAGCTCAGAAACCGGGTTGGCGCTAGCTAACTCCGCCATTTTCACTGTTTCACGTTTTGATCCTTTCACTTTTAGTTCTTATAGATCTCGATGACCGGCTTGCCGTCGCTGTTGATGTAGGCGCGGTACATCCCTTCGGAGTTGAACGAGATCGCGATGTTGCCAAACTTGTCGAGCCCGATGATTCCGCCGTCGCCACCGAGTTTTTGCAGCTTCTGTTTGATGACGAGGTCGGCCGCGCTTTGGATTGGCATCGCACGATACTCCATCAGGGCGCAGATATCGCGTGCGACTCCGATGCGGATAAAGAATTCACCCCAGCCGGTCGCCGACACCGCACAACTTTCGTGATTAGCGTATGTTCCGGCACCGATGATCGGTGCATCGCCGACTCGTCCATATTTCTTGTTCGTCATGCCGCCGGTCGAAGTTCCGGCGGCGATATTGCCGTCCTTATCCAGTGCGACAGCCCCGACCGTGCCGAATTTGTTGTAAGGAAGTTCGGCGAAATTTTCGCTCGTCCCCTTCGGTTGCGGAGTCGCAGCTTTTTCCTTTTCCTGCTGCAGGATCTTTTGCAGAGCGTCCCATCGTTCCTGAGTCCAGAAATACTTTTCATCGACGAGCTCGATATTCTGTTCCTTCGCAAATTTTTCCGCTCCGTCGCCGACCATCATGACATGCGGAGATTTTTCCATGACGGCACGTGCAAGCGTGATCGGATTCTTGACGTGATGCAGGCCGGCAACCGCTCCGGCAGCGAGCGTTTTGCCGTCCATGATCGACGCATCGAGCTCGTTCTTTCCGTCAGCAGTAAAGACGGCTCCTTTGCCGGCATTGAACAACGGGGAGTCCTCGAGCGTACGAATTGCTATCTCGACAGCATCGAGGCTTGTCTTGCCCGACTGCAGCGCTTTGTAGCCAGCAAGTAAGGCTTCTTCAATCTTTGCTTTGTATTCCTTTTCCTTTTCTGGGGTCATCGAACCGCGCGTTATCACGCCCGCTCCACCGTGAATGACAAATCCGAGGCGCGGATTCTGCGGCCCTTGAAGCTGCTTGACCTCGGCAAACGAACCCTTCTGCGCGAAAAGCGATACCGGAGAAACTAGAAGAGTAAAAAGAATGACGATCGAAAG
>JBDTSA010000007.1:0-14186 GCA_039931335.1 Acidobacteriota bacterium | reverse complement strand
ATCGAGCAACGGTAGCAATTTCAGCCTGTGTTGCGGTTAAGCCTGAAGCCGCCAATTTCTAGTAAATCGTGAATAGTGAATAGCGGCCCTTAAAACAGCATCATTTGCTATTCACGATTTACGATTCACTCTCTTACGATTTACAATTCACTCACGCATGTCCTACCAGGTAATCGCCCGAAAATGGAGACCGCAGACTTTTGAAGAAGTCACGGGTCAGGAGCACATCACGCAGACCCTGCGTAATGCCTTGGCTCATGACCGGCTGCATCATGCTTATCTATTTTCCGGAGCTCGGGGCGTAGGGAAAACGACGACCGCCCGGCTCCTTGCAAAGGCCCTCAACTGCCATAAGACCGATAAGCCCAATCTGAATCCGTGCCGCATGGATGATCCGACGGCTTGTTCGTCGTGCACGGAGATCTCCGAGAGCCGATCGATGGACGTCCTCGAGATCGACGCTGCATCGCATACCGGAATTGACGATGTCCGGGAAACGATTCTCGAGAGCATCAACATCAATCCTGTCCGCGACCGTTACAAAGTATTCATCATCGACGAAGTCCATCAGCTCTCTAAGCCCGCTTTCAACGCCCTTCTGAAAACGCTGGAAGAGCCGCCCGAGAATGTCGTTTTCGTCATGGCGACGACCGAGCTCCACAAGGTTCCGGAGACGATTCGCTCGCGGTGCCAGGAATTCGATTTTCGAACGATTCCGCTGCTGAAAATACTCGACAGGTTGAAGATCATCGCTACGGCGGAAAAGATAAATGTCGATGAACCCGCACTTCGCGAAATAGCCCGTTCCGGGATGGGCTCAATGCGAGATGCCCAGTCAAATTTCGATCAGGTCATCAGCTTTTCAGGCGAAAAGATCTCGATCGGTGACGTCTCGAACGCTCTCGGGATCGCCAGTACGGAAATGCTGACGCAGGTCTTGAAAGCAATATCGGATGCATCACCAAAACTTGTCTTGAACGTCGTCGCCGAGCTCGTCTCGCGCGGTCAGGATGCTCGAAACTTTTGCCGTGACTTGCTCGCCGTGTTTCGTGATCTGATGGTTTTCAGGGTCTCCGGTGGCGATACCGCGCTCGTCGAAACTTCGGCGCTGAGCGACGATGAATTGAAGGAATACTCGAATCGTTTCAATGAGTCGGATTTCGTCCGCTTCTTCAACTCGATGGGCGAGACGGAATCGAAACTTAAAGAGGCGGTCCAGCCGAGATACGTGCTCGAGACGGGCTTGGTGAAATTGACGGAGATGAGACGCGTCGTTCCTATCGAGCAGCTCCTCGAACGGCTCGCGCAGTTCGAGCGGCAGACGATGGGCGGCGGCGGTCCATCGCCACCTCAGGAAGTCTCTCTTGCGGCGACCGCGGAAAAAAAAACTCTAATTTCCGAACCGGACGAGTTGGATAGCGAACCGCCCGCAATAAATTCGGCAATCGAATTCGGGACGATCCCCGAGCACACCGACCTTCCCATCGAACCCGAACCGGTATTCGAGAAAACCGCTCTTCCCATCGAACCGGAGAATGAAAGTGTCGGAATGCCTATCATCGATCTCGGCTTTCTCGATTCCCTCCCCGTCAAGTTGGCGCCGATCGATGCCGAAGCATTAGAGCATGTCGAGGATTCTTGGCTCGATGCCGCCTACGATCGCAAGCTCGGGCAGAGCGGCGACGATCTTTTGCCGATCGCCGGTGCAGCCAAGCTGATTCAGAACATTCTCGGCACATCGACAGGTGAATCCGCCACGCGGACAACCCACAATGGTTCGGCGGCGACTGCTGCGGCTCCCGCCATGAGCCCGGTTTATCTACCTCCGGACCTCGACTCGAACGACGAGGAGTCTGAGCCGGCTCCTCTTCCCGAAAATGCTACACCGGAAGAACTGATGGCGTACGCCGCCAATCACCCGCTCGCAAAAAAAGCTATGCGTATATTCCGCGCCAAGATCGTCGAAGTAAAACGCACTTGATCCGATACGTTTCTTCAGGAACAATTTTTCCCAGCTTTCGTATTTTTTCAAGATTTGACACAATTTCGTCAAACGAATGATTAAAAACCGCGTGTCGCGAAATCTTGGAAGCCTCGCTCTTTGTCTGATCGTCTATCTGACAGCCGTTGGAGCGCTCGCCCAAGACTCGACCGTCTGGAACCAAAATGTTTCCCCGCTTCCGTCTCCGACTTCACCTGTAAATGACTACGCGGGCGTCATCGATGACGCCACTGAGGCCGCTCTGAATAAACGGCTGATCGATTATAAGCGCTCGACCGGCGTCGAGCTCGCGGTGGCGGTCATCAAAACGACGGGTGAGCGTCCGATCTTTGATTACTCGTTAGCGGTCGCACGTGGCTGGGGTGTCGGATCGAAAGACAAGGACAATCCAAGTGCCCTGCTTTTGATCGCGGTGGACGATCGGAAGTATTTTACGCAGGTAAGTGCAGATCTTGAGGATGAGCTCCCCGACGGTCTCGTTGGTAGCCTGCAGCGACAGTACCTCGTTCCAGAATTCAAAAAAGGTAATTACTCCAAGGGGATTTCCGACACGCTCGAGGCATACATCCGGACATACGAAGAGCGTAGCAGCGGAACCGCAGCAGCGCCGACGCCGATAGACTCCGGCACATCTGGATCGCAGGGTGTCTTCTCGACTTTTTTCTGCCTTGTTATAATCGGAATAATTCTTTTGGTAATCATTTCGAATCGCGGCGGTCGATCAGGCGGAGGCCGTGGCGGCTGGGGCGGCGGATTCGGCGGCGGCGGAAGTGCGTTGCCGTGGATCATCGGGTCTGTGATCAGCAACGCGACAAGCTCCTCATCAAGTGGTGGGGGAAGCAGTGGCGGCGGCGGCGGTGGCGGCAGTGATTGGGGCGGCTTTGGCGGCGGCGGGGATTTCGGGGGCGGCGGCGCCGGAGGTGATTGGTAAATTAGATCGTTGTCGGTTGATCGTTGCGAGACAAGACAGCAAGTACAACGACTGACGTCCGACAAACAACAATCAGCGATCAACGAACAGTTATGCAACATCAATTTGCAGCATTCATTGACGATCTCCGGGCGACGCATGGAAAGAATCTCGCGTCCGTGATCCTCTACGGCTCGGCCGCGACCGGAGATTTTGTACCGCGAAGCTCGGATTACAACATTCTGATCGCCCTGCATAAGATCGCGCCGAAAGATCTGCGAAACGCACATGCATCGATTCGCGAGTGGCACAAGCTTGGCCATCCAGTACCGGTGTACTTCACGGTTTCCGAGTTACAAAATGCAGCGGACGTGTTCCCGATCGAATTTCATCAGATGGAAGCGGCACGAAAGGTTTTGTACGGCAAGGACGTTCTCGCAGACATGAAGATATCCGACAAGTTCCTTCGCCATCAGGTCGAGTATGAGCTTCGAAGCAAACTCATACTTCTGCGACGCCAGTACATTCCGGCGTCGGAATCCGTTGATGGGCTGAAAAAGCTCATGGCCGAAAGCCTGGCCAGCTTTGCCGCCCTGTTTCGAGCAGTCTTGTTGTTATCGGGCGTCAATCCTCCGGTGAAAAAACATGAGGTCGTGGCGCTTGTCGTTCAGCATCATTCACTCGACGGCATCCCGTTCGAGAAGATATTCAATCTCAGGGAGAAGAATTTTGCGGAGAACCTGGACGAAGTTGCGGCGAACCGGTTGTTCGCGGAATATATGGAGCAGATCGAACGGGTCATAGACGCGGTCGATAGAGTGGGGCGGGCTGGCAGCTCGTCGTAAGTTTACGATGGGAAAATCGACGGACTTTCCGTCCGTTCTACAAAGGGAGAAACAAATGAAACGAGCAATTCTATTGAGTATCGCGATGCTCGCGGCCTTCGGACTGAGCGGCTGCAGCTACAACGAACTGACCGCCAAACAGCAGGGCGTGAAGGGAGAATGGTCGAAGGTTGAGAGTGCAATGCAACGGCGTGCGGATCTTGTTCCGAACCTCGTCAAAGCGGCGCAGATGGCGGGCGTTCAGGAACAGGAAGTGTTCGGCCAGATAGCAGACGCGCGCTCGCGTCTGTTGAATGCACAGCAGGCGGCACCGGCCGGCGCGGATGGCGACAAGAGCCCTGAGCAGAAACAGGCGGTGATCGACGCGAACAATAGTTTCGGCGGTACAATCGGAAGGCTCTTAAGCTTACAGGAAAGTTATCCGCAGCTTCGTTCGGTTGACGCGTTCATGAATGTGCAGACCGAGTTGGCCGGGACCGAGAACCGCATCAAGGTTGCTCGCGACGATTATACAAAGGCGGTTACGGACTACAATACAACCCGTAATCAGTTTCCGACGGTTATCACAGCTAGCCTTTTTGGATTTAAGGAAGAGCCGTTCTTTAAGGCGGATGAAGGCGCCTCGAAGGCGCCGGACCTTGGCGATCCGAATGCAATACGTCGCAATAACAACTCAGCGACTGCACCGGCTCCGGCACCGGCGGCGAACAATTCGAATAAGTAGTATTCTAGAATCCGCGCGAGCTGCACATCGCGCAATGATCACAAGGCTTGCCGTTTGGTTCGAACGTGCAGGCCTTTTCTTTTTGCAGACCGGCAAAGATCTCATCGGAGACCGCCTCGGCAACGTCGAATTTGTCGATGCTCGCGTGCGGTAAAGGACTTGGGATCGGCGAGGACGGATCTAGCGACGCTTCGACCTTAGCAAGTCGATGGTTGAGTTTCTCGATGCTGGCGAAAAGCAAAGCAAGATCGTTGCTCTGAGGCTCGGCATCACGCAACCGAGCCATCTTTTCTGCAAGAGATTCGTTCTTACTCATTTTCGTGTGAGGTCTTCGAAATCGATGACGTCAATTTTATCATCTCGACTCAGTTGCTGTTGAGTGCCCTCTTACAGCAAGTCAATATAATCGACCACGCCGACTATAGCTGAGTCGATCGCCGCTCCTGGGCGTCCGGTCGCAGCGGTTGAAGCCGACCAGCCTTCCTGTACGATCACCACGATATCGCCTTCGCCCGAGTTGACCGAGTCGAGGGCGATGCAAGTGTAGTCCATGTCCGCGCCTTCAGGCGTGATCTGACGGCAGAGCATGATCCGAGTGCCTTCATAACGCTGATTCTTCTGCGTGGCGACTACATTTCCGATGACTCTGGCTATAAGCACAAATTGATAATTGATAGTTGATAATCGATCGTTGAACAAGAGACAACAGCAGCTCTTGATTATCAATCACTCACCGTTGAATACGTGTTCGTCCGAATCGATGATCCCAACGATCGTGCAGTCCGTCGGCGTTTCGTCCCGCTTGAACGGAAACGACGCTTCCTTCCCGCGACACCAAAAAACAAGTTCGCCGACGCCGGCTCCGACCGCGTCGAGTGCGACCATCGGCTTGCCTTTTTCTTTCAGGCCCGCGTCGAGCGTCTGAACGATGAGGAACTTTCGCCCCTCGAGTGATTCGTTCTTGGCAGTGGAAACAACAGTGCCGATGACGCGAGCGATTTGCATTAAGTTTGTTTTTTCAAATCCGCGATCGCCGACTTTATGCGCTCGGCGTTCGGAGCTTTTGGCAACAGCTCAAGATATTTTTCAAGCTCATTCACGGCTTCGGCGTTCTTCTTTTTCTGGGCGTAGATCTGGCCGAGATAGAGATGTGCGAGAGCAAGCTTCTCACCGCCTTTTGCCGCAACCGCTTTCTTTAGCCCGACCTCAGCAGCTTCAACATTCTTTAGGTTGTAGAGTGAGATGCCGAGATACATGCTCGCTTCTGGCATGTCTGCCTGCTGTTTAAGAACATCGTCGAAAACGGCAGCCGCGACCTCGTAATTCTTTTTTAAGTATTGCGTGTAGCCGACAGAATACTTCGCTTCAACATAGTCGGGCTTGATCGAGATCGCCTTCACGAAAGCCTCAAGCGCTTTGTCGAGGTCATTCTCCTTCAAATAAGCCGTACCTTTCTGGTGATAGGCGACCGCAAAGTTCGGGTACGCTACGATCGCTTCATCAAGTAGCGCGATAGAACCCTTGGCATCGTTCTTTTCAAGCTTCTCGACTCCCTTCTTAAATTTATCAAGGGCCGGTTTCGGCACATCCTTAAAAAGCGGGCTATTCGAATAGAAATCACCTTTCTTCTGACCCTCAACACGGAAAAACATCGATACATTAAACGTGCGTCCAGAGGGGGCCGTTCGATCTATGGTTAAGAGCTCTCGTTCGGTCGGCAGCCCGGGCACCGTCGCGGTTATCGTAAAGTTCCCTGCCCTCACGCTGCCTGTTTGAAAAATGCCGTCAATGTTCGTGTAGTAAGACTGCGAAGGTTGGTCAGGGTTCTCAATATTTATCTTAACGTTTTGCGCCGGGCGTCCATCTGGCAAATATACCCGGCCCTGTATCGTATACTTGCCGTCGCTTTCGCCTGCGCGATTACGGTCGCCGATCCCCTGCCCGTGAACGCTGAGCGCGCAAAAGCACATGAAAATAAACATTAACTGCAGTTTGCTTCTCATATTGGTGCCCCTATTTTGTGATATCTATTGTGTCGATCACGCCGATGATCGCTGAATCGATAGGGCAATCTTTATTGCCGTCCGCCATCCGTGCGCTCGATCCGCCAACAACGATAACTCGTTCGTGGAATCCGGCACCGACCGTGTCAACGGCGACAACGTAGCCGCTTTGATCCGATCCGTCGAGATTGATGGGTCTTACGATCAGGAGCTTCTTGCCCTGCAGCCGTTCGTCTTTTTGCGTGGACACGACCGTGCCCAGGATGCGACCTATAATCATTTATTCGTGAATCGTGAATCGTAAATCGTGAATAGTAAGAATCGCTCGATCTGGTTAACGACAACCACTATTTACGATTCACGATTCACGATTCACTACTTCATTACTACTGGTAAGGTTTCATCGACCGCCGAATGCGGGCGCGGAATGACATGGACGCTGACGAGCTCGCCGACACGTCGGGCAGCCGCGGCTCCGGCGTCGGTAGCGGCTTTTACCGCGGCGACATCGCCACGAACGATAGCCGTCACAAACCCGGCGCCGATCTTTTCATATCCGACGAGCTGTACGTTCGCGGCTTTCACCATTGCGTCGGCCGCCTCGATCATGGCGACGAGGCCTTTGCACTCGACCATTCCTAATGCTTCCTGCATTTAATTTTGCTCCTGAAACTTTTTAGAGATTCGAAAGTGTTGCTAGTTTAACCCAATTTTGCCGCCTGGCTCAAAAGATCGATCAATTCTTCGCGTGTGAACGAGACCTTGCCGCCATTAAGACCGTTCGAGGCAGAATTATCAAGCGAGCAAGTCACTTCGGTCTCGTGTAAATATCCGCAAGCCTGGCATCGCGCCGATTCCGTGAGGTACCCCGCCTTTTCGCGGATGTTGATTAGTTTCTCGATCGCGTCCTTCGGCAGATCGTTGGCACCGCCGAGCGCTTTTGCGAGGATCGCGATCTTCGCGGTGTGCTCGAGTGTTTCGAGCCGATCGAATGCTTGCCACAGATCCCCGCCGTACGCCACCGCACCGTGATTCGCCATTAAAAGGGCGTTGTGGTGTTTTACGAAAGGCTTCATCGCCTCGGTCAGTTCGTCGGTCGAGGGCGTGCCGTAATCGGTGAGCGGAACGCAGCCGAGGGTGAGGATCACTTCGGATAGAATCGGTTTGTCGATCGCGAGGCCGGCAACAGCGAATGCAGTTCCATGCGGCGGATGCGCATGACAGACCGCCTTGATATCGGGACGCTCGCGATAGATAAGCAAGTGCATCGCGAGTTCGGACGAGGCCCGCTTGTCAGTCAGCGGTTTTCCTTCCATATCCGTAAGGGCGAGGCAGTCCTCGGTCATCCGGCCCTTGCACATCATCGTCGGCGTCGCAAGCACCGTGTTTTCATCGAGACGGATCGACACGTTGCCGTCCGAAGAGACAACATAGCTCCGCTCGTAGAGGAGCATGCCGATCTCGCAGATAAGTTTTCGGGCTGAGGATTCGTCCATGTTTAGAGGTCGTAACAGACTTCAAAAGGCCGCTATTGATTCGGCAGACACACGCGCGACCAAAACAAGAAACCACAGATTAACACACAATTCTTAGTGCATTAACCTGTGGTTCAAAACTTCGACGATTTCGTCTCGTCTATTCGAAACCCGGATGTTTCGGTCGTCGGGGTGGCGGTGGAGGCGGCTTGTGCTCGTCAAGATCTACAAGCGGGAGCTCTCCAACATTATCCAGATCCGAATCCCAGTTATCCGTTCGGCTCTTCAGCTCATCGATTTGCAGCTGTAGAGCACGATTCTTTTCGCGGAGATCGTCATTCTCGATCCGCAGCTGCTGCATCTCATGAAACTTGTTCATTCCGCGGCCACCCCTCCAGTTCGCGTTGGGGAGTCCAATTGGAACAAAAAAGCTGGCGATAAACAGGCCAACGGCAAATGTCAGAACAAAAGGAATGATGCGTCTAAAGAGTCCGGTATAACACATATGTACTTCACCTCTTGAAAGCTTCCGAGATCATTTACGGCGACTCGCCCGATTTGGTTTCACCGACGCCGCAATTTCATCTTAACTCTTTTACCGCCGGGCGAAAAGTTTTCCGTCGAACATTTTTTCCCGGGCCTCAGGCTTGATCACATGAGGTGAATCCTTCGGCGGGGGCGGATCTGGCGTAACACGCCTAACTTTTACAGTTTTTGCCTTTCACACGCTTATCTCATATTCTTTGTTTCAAGCAACCAATGATCGGTTTTCTCTCCGGAAAAATTCTCGAAAAAGATGCGAACACACTGATCGTCGATGTCGGTGGCGTCGGCTATGAGGTCACAATCCCGCTTTCGACCTTTTACGAGCTCGGCGAAATTGGATCGGATGTGAGCCTGCGAATCTTCACTCACGTCCGCGAAGACGCCCTGCAGCTTTTTGGGTTCAAGACCGCACGGGAACGTGATCTTTACCTGAAACTGATCTCGGTCCAGGGTATCGGTGCCAAATCTGGGATCACGATGCTTTCGGGTATGAGCGCGGATGAGATCGTCACGGCGATCAGGACAAATAACCTCGTACGGCTGACATCTATTCCGGGTGTCGGGAAGAAAACTGCTGAGCGGATGGTGATCGAGCTGCGCGATAAGATCGGCGAGCTTTCTACGAGTGCGGCGGCTTCCGCTTCGGCTTCGGCCCGAGGTGATGGATCTTCGGATTCCGCCTTCGACGACGCGTTATCCGCCCTCGTCAACCTCGGTTATCAAAGCAATGCCGCCGAGAAGGCTCTGCAAGATGCGGCGAAAGACGGGGTCGATGTTTCGGTTCAGAAACTCCTGCGGGCAGCGTTGCAAAGACTGGCGAAATAAGTTCAGAGTGCGAGTTTTAACCCGTTGATTCCAGGAACGGGCTTAAGCCCGCACTCTAAACATCTTCATGCGCGAACTTATCAACCGGATCACTACTGACTTCTCTCTCCTCGACCGAAAAGCGGTCTTTTCCCTGGTCTACGCAGCGATCGGCCTAACCGGGATCTACTACCTAAAAAATCAGGAGAGCGTTGCGACGTTCCTGACCGGGACGCGGTTTGAACATTTCGGCCAGCTTATCGCGCATTCTCCGGATAACAACTTGATGGCACTCGGCTGGTGGGTCGGGGTCGTAACCGTCTTCTACTTAGCCATACCGGCGCTATGCATCAAGCATCTCTATGGCGAGAACCTTTCGGATTACGGGCTGAATCTCCGGATCGAGCCCGGCTTCGCTAAATTGTTCGCGGTCGCGGTGGCGATCATGATACCGCTCGTTTATTTGATGTCGCTGACCGGGAGCTTCGCCGCGAAGTACCCGTTTCTGAAGATATACAACGGCGAATCCTACCTCAGTACGACGCTTCTGATTTGGGAGCTCATATACTTTGTACAGTTCTTCGGACTCGAATTCTTCTTCCGCGGATTTCTCGTGCATAGTTTGAAGCCGGCCCTCGGGATCTATTCGATCTTTGTGATGACCGTGCCGTATTGCATGATCCATTTTGGCAAGCCGCCCGCCGAGACTTTGGCCGCGATCGGCGCCGGAATCTTTCTCGGCTGGCTCAGTTATCGCAACGGAAATATCTGGTTGGGATTGTTACTTCACTGCACGGTCGCGTTTTCTATGGACGTTCTTGCCTTGTACAATAAAGGCCAGTTATTTTAGTGATCACTTTGCGGTCTTTGCGGGCTAATTTGTATGAGAAAAGCGATGATTCACGCAAAGCTCGCCAAGGACGCAAAGCAGTAAGGCAATGTCAGACACAGGAACCGCAAGTATCAGAAACGAGGAATTGAGCGCGGATGAGGCGAAGCTCGAGCTAACGCTGCGCCCGACTGCCCTCGGCGAGTACATCGGCCAGAAGAAGATCAAGGACAATCTGCGCGTCTTCATGACTGCGGCTCTGCGTCGACGTGAGGCTCTCGACCACATTCTGCTGACTGGCCCTCCGGGTGTCGGCAAGACCACGTTGTCGGCGATCGTCGCAAACGAGATGGGCGCGACCTTGAAATCGACGGCCGGCCCGATCATCGAAAAGGCCGGCGACCTCGCCGCGATCCTTACCAATCTCGAAGAAGGCGACGTTCTATTTATCGATGAGATCCACCGCTTGAATCCCGCGATCGAAGAGATTCTCTACCCGGCGATGGAGGATTACAGTCTTGATCTGATGATCGGCCAGGGGACGGCCGCACGATCGATAAAGCTCGATCTGCCGAAGTTCACGCTTGTCGGAGCGACCACCCGTCCGGGACTGATCACGGCACCGCTGCGTGGGCGGTTCGGGATAATTTTCCACCTAAACTTTTACGGATTCGATGAGCTTCAGCAGATCGTCGAACGCTCCGCCGGGATCCTCAATGTCGAGATCGACAAGACCGGCTCACAGGAGATCGCCCGCCGCTCACGCGGGACCCCGCGTATTGCGAACCGGCTTTTGCGTCGAGTTCGCGATTATGCCGAGGTCGATCATGACGGGCGGATCACGGCCGATGTCGCAGGTGACGCACTAGACCGCATGGAAGTCGACACGTTCGGCCTCGACGAAATGGATCGGAAGTTTTTGATGACGATCATCGAGAAGTTCGACGGCGGGCCGGTCGGCCTCGGGACTCTCGCAGCATCGCTCCACGAAGAGAAAGATTCGATCGAGGAGATGATCGAGCCATATCTGCTGCAGATCGGTTTTCTCAACCGAACCCCACGCGGGCGTCTCGCCACGAGACTCGCCTATGAGCATTTCGAACTCACTTTGCCGGCAAAATCGATCGACGCACCTACCTTGTTCAAGTAACTTTCTTTGCCGCTCACCTCGCGTTTACGCAATAATAGGACTCATATGAAAAAGCTTCTGGTCTTTTCGCTTGCTCTTTTTGCGTTTGCACTAACGGTTTCTGCCCAAAACAGGTTTGTCGGCCAAAATGTGATCCTCGATGTTCCGACGAGCCAACGATCCACGGCGTGTGCGATTCGCTACGCACCGCCGACCGCGACGGCCCTTGTCACCGATCTCGATCGAGCGACTCCGATGAAAGTCACAGCGTGCGACGGAGGCTCCTCAGTTGCTGCGAACGCGGGCGGAAGCGTGACGCTGCGTACAAACTCGTCCGATCGAAAATGGTGTTTCGAGGGCGAGGACAAGCGATATCGGATCACGTTCCCAGGTGATCAATATTCAGGGCCGGTCACTTACGACTGGATCGCCGAACCAGATGCGAGACAGTCTGGGTTTTACAACGTCCGGGATTTCGGCGCCGTTGGGGACGGGCAAACCGACGACACGATCGCAATCCGCAGCGCGTTCGCATACATCGCTACGCGGAACGGCGGCACACTTTCCTTTCCCGAAGGCGACTACAAAGTGACGTCAACGATCGCGATGCCATCCGGGATCGTTATTCAGGGAACGGGTGCGATCCAGACGAATGCTCCTGTCAGCGCTCTCCCGCAAAAAAATCCGACGCGTATCAAGTTGAGCGGGACGAACCGCGCGCTTTTTCGGATCGGAGAGTGCAGCACGCAAATCACAATGCGTGACATCGAGCTCTACTCCGAAAGCACAAATCAGACATATGGTGTTGAGGCCGTGGGGGCTTATGATTCCGCCGGAGGTTTCATTTTCGAGCGCGTCATCTTCCACAATTTTGCTCGTGGGATTTACGCCTACGGCCTGCCGCAGACAAATCTGCAGTGGCAGATCGATTACATCAAGGTGCGAAACTCGGTGTTCATCTTCAATACCGACGCGGCGATATATACAAACTCGCGCAATACCGATTGGAAGATCGAGGGATCTCTCTTTATCAATCCGGCGCGCAGGGCGGGTCAAAATGCGGACTCGATGAAGTTCGAACGTGCGGGTGCGGTGATGATCGAGGACACCTTCGGCGGCGGTTTTTCGAACGCTAAAGGCGGAACGTTTCTCGACGTTTTAGATAACAGCGGTCTTTCGATAATCGGGTCGTCGACCGAGGCGATGACGAATTCGATCGTCATTAACTCGGAGAAGAATCCGCTGGCCGGAAACTACTCCGGCCCGATCAATGTGATCAACTGCGCGTTTGGCGATCCGATCGTTTTCAACGCGCGGCGTACGTTTGTGTCGACCGGCAATTCTTACGCGGGAAACACGTTCAAAGCAAATTCCGACGTACGTGTCTATTCGACGGGTGACCGTTTTTGTGTTGACGGGTACATACTCGGCTGTCGCGGCGCGGAGAAAACTCTGTTCGATAAAGCGACCGTGATCTTCATGACGGGACAGCCGACCGACGGCCAGGTGACGGGCCATCCGACGTTCTTCGGCACGGACGTCGAATTCGCCGCACCCGTTCAGATGCCGTCATTTCCCGGTGCCGGTCTACCGGCGGCTCGGCCAAATGGATCGCTTGTCTACTGTTCTAACTGCCGCCGCTCGACGACGCCATGTCAGGCCGGCGGATCCGGAGCACCGGCGATGATGGTCGGCGGTCAATGGAGCTGCCTGTGATCGGGAGACGGGAGACAGGAGACAAGAGACAGGAGACAAGAGACAGGAGACAAGAGACAGGAGACAAGAGAATAAAGACGCGATACTCCCGTCTCCTGTCTCCTGTCTCCCGTCTTCTTCCCAGGAGGCTATATGAAATGGAGAGTCGAAATGGATGAAGCGGGACGTTTCGTTCATGCCTGGGAGTGGGACGAGTTCTCACTTGATGATCAGGCACAGTTTCTTTCGGACATTTTCACGGGTCCCCACTGGCGCCCCGGTCTCGGCGTCCTGATCGACTATCGCGGCCTAAAGGTGACCGAACTTACCGAAGCCGATCTCAGCGCGATCCGGGTCATATTTCAATCGGCGCGAAAACGCCTCGCCGAGAGCAAGCTTGCCTTGATGTGCGATACGGATGATCTGTTCGAGCTGGGGACGCATTTTAAAGAGCTGCTCGCGTCAAAACTGGAGAACAGGGTTGTCGTCTTTCGGGACGAGAACGCCGCCATCGACTGGCTGTCGGCTCCTGCCTGACGTTTTCGTTATCGGCTGGTTATTGTTTCGTCTGGCGGAAGAGAACGACGTCCCTGATCTCCTGCCCGCGAACGAACGCGAGCCACTTCCCGTCACGCGACCACGAAAAGTTATAGAACTTTTCTTTTGGCAATCCTTCAAGCCTGCGAGGTTAGCCACCTTCGATATCCAGGATCCAATAACCGTACGCGGTATCACGGTAAGTTACGGATTTTCTGTCCGCTGTCCACCGCGAGCCCATAAACAACGTCGCGGTCTTCGGCATATCGAATTGCTTGACGATCTCATGTGTCGACGCGGCGAATATCGCCAGCCGTCGCTTGTCGGTGACGTACGATGCGGCAATGTATCGGCCGTCAGGCGAAAAGCTCGTCCATGACGTTTCTTTGTCGGTCAGACATTCCGGCTCGCCGCCATCGATCGGCACACGGCAAAGCGGGCCGATCTCATTTAGAAATGATTTGTAATAGACCCATTTCCCGTCCGGCGAAGGCGCCGGATGCGTTGTCAGCGGTGGCCAAAGTGACGAACTCAAGACGTTGAGACATGATAGAAACCTCTTTCCAAGACATCAATGTTCCTCCTACCGAAGGAACTCTAGTCTTTTGAAAATGTGTCTACCATGTCTCCGAACAGACGTTCACTATGTCTCCGGTCTATACAGAAGGCGGGCTTGCCCCCGCTCCT
>JBDTSA010000006.1:0-14475 GCA_039931335.1 Acidobacteriota bacterium | reverse complement strand
CGCGAATTCAAGCGAGCCATCGAGCTCGATCAGAATAGCGCGGCCGCACATTTTCGTTACGGGCAACTCTATCTCGCTCCGAATGGATTTTTGAACGAGGCCATCGCCGAAATAAATCGCGGACTCGAACTTGAGCCGCTGGATGTAAATATGGGTGCGACCTCGGCCTGGTATTACTCTCTTGCGGGTCAAAGCGATAAAGCGTTGGAGATCGCGAAAAAAAGCTACGACCTCGACCCGAATCATCCAGTAGGACGCAATATGTTAAGCCAGGTCTACATTCACCGCGGCATGTACCCGGAAGCATTGGCGATCATCGACGCGGCGCAAAAGCTTGACTCGCAGAGTCAGTGGGACCTGCAAAATCTGGGCATCACATACGCGAAGATGGGCCGCCAAAACGACGCGAAAGATGTGATCGGCAGGCTTAGAGACATGTCCAGGACGCAATATGTAATGTCGTGCTACGTTGCGATGATCTACGCCGCACTCGGCGAGCGGGACAAAGCGTTCGACGAATTGGAACTCGCATACGCGGCACACGACTGGCGATTGACGTTCGTAAAAGTTGAACAGTTTATGAAGCCGCTTCGCGATGATCCAAGATACCCGGCTTTGTTGAAACGGATGAACCTGCCGGAATAGAATTGTATGAAGAGATGCCCCGAATGCAGGCGCGATTATTTTGATGACACGCTGAGCTTCTGTCTCGAGGACGGAAGCGAACTCGTTCACGGAGTGTCCGCGGAAAAGATCGGGACTGATGAACCGGCGACCGCGATACTGCACACTACGGACGCTGTCGCCGAGAGTCCTACCCGTGCCCAGATCCATACGACAGGACAGACCGCATTCATTTCAAATGAAATAGCGCTGCCATCTATTTCGCACACGGCGTCCCGAAAAAATTCGATCGTTGCAGGAGCGCTCGGGATACTTCTTGTAACGGCTCTTGGTGTCGGAAGTTATTGGTTGTACGGCCGCGGATGGTCGAGCCAACTCGAATCGATAGCCGTCATGCCGTTTGTAAATGAGAGTGGCAGTGCGGATGTCGAATATCTTTCAGATGGAATGACGGAGACGCTTATCAAGAGTCTTTCTAACCTGCCCAGCCTCGATGTGAAACCGCGTTCGGCGGTATTTCGCTACAAGGGGAAAGATACAGATCTCCAAACGATCGCCAAAGAGCTAAACGTGCAGGCGATACTCAACGGCAGAGTCATCCAGCACGGCGATCAACTCACGTTGAGTTTGGAACTGATCGACGTTCAGAAGAATCGGGTGATCTGGACTGAGCAGTATCAGCGCAAACAATCCGAGCTTGTGTCACTGCAGAGCGAGATCGCGAAAGATGTTTCGACGAAGCTCACTTCTAAGCTCTCGGGAGCGGAAGAAACAAAAGTTACAAAGGCTGCAACGGTGGATCCGGAGGCTTATCAGGCTTATTTGAAGGGCCGTTACTATTGGAATCGGCGTACGACTGAAAACCTTAGGAAGGCGATCGAACAATTCAAGATCGCGATCGACAGAGATCCAAACTACGCGCTCGCTTTTACCGGTCTGGGCGATTGCTATGTGGTACTGCCTGAATACGCCGGGCTTCCAACAACCGAAACGGCTCCCCAGGCAAAAGCTTATGCGGAACGTGCGGTCGCGATCGACCCGCAATTGGCGGAACCTCACGCGACACTGGGCTCGGTCTACAGGCAAACTTGGCAATGGTCGGAAGCTGAAAGGGAATACAAACGGGCGATCGAGATCAATCCAAATTACGCGACCCTGTACCACTGGTATTCGCTCTTCCTCAAAGAGATGGGCAGGAATGACGAAGCGGCGGTGGCGATCAAACGGGCACGCGAGCTCGATCCGCTGTCGAGCGTGATCGGCGTAAATGTTGCCGAGCTGTACCAGCAGCAAAATAACCACAACGCGAGCATTGCAACCTGTCTCAAGATCATAGAGCTGGACCCGAATTACGGGGCAGCATACGAGGATCTTGGAGTGTCTTACGTGCTCGAGGGCCGCCATTCGGAAGCGATCGCGGCGGCAGACAAGGCAGCTGACCTGTCCAAGAGGGCAGGAGTGACGCTCGGCAACGTGGGTTATATTTATGCCGTTGCAGAAAAACGCGCCGAGGCAACGTCGATCATCAAAGAACTCGAAGCTAAATACGCAAGAAAAGAAGCGATCGGACAGGATCTTGCTATGGTTTACGTCGGGCTGGGCGACACCAACAAGGCGTTCGCCTGGTTGGAAAAAGACTTTCTAGCCCGAGAGGGTAAGTTAGGTCAAATACGCTGGTACGTTGCGTTTGAATCCCTGCGGACCGACGGGCGATTTAAGGATCTTCTGAAACGAATGGGTCTGCCTGAATAGAACCGTATGAAGAATGCGATCTGATACGGGCGTGTAGTGATTCGATCTTCGACGTTTCCGATGGGAGCCAAAGTTTTTGGAAATGCACGCAGTATCGAGCGGACTGGATGACGTTAAGTCCTGCGGACCGGGAGGGTAAATCTGGATCAAACTGCCCGGAATGCCCGGCCCCGAATTAAGGCGACTCAAACCAATTTATGGCAATGGAAACAGGCGTTACGCTCGGACATTATAAGATCATTTCGTCCATTGGTGCGGGAGGAATGGGCGAAGTCTATCGTGCGAAGGACTCCCGTCTAAATCGAGATGTCGCAATCAAGGTACTACCCACCGATTTTACCAATGACGATGATCGTCTTCGGCGATTCGAGCAAGAAGCCACGGCTACATCGGCTCTAAATCATCCGAACATTCTGACGGTGTACGACATCGGCGAGCATGAGGGCGCGCCGTTCATCGTCGCGGAGCTGCTCGACGGCGAAGAGTTGCGAGACCGGCTCAACGAAGGGGCTATACCGCTTCGAAAAACGATTGATTACGCACAGCAGATCGTCAGCGGCCTGTCCGCCGCTCATGAAAAAAATATCGTCCACCGTGATCTGAAGCCGGAAAATCTGTTCATCACCAACGACGACAGGGTAAAGATTCTGGACTTCGGATTGGCGAAGCTTCGCGAACCAAAAAGCAACATCCACGGCTCCGAAGACGCTACTAAAAGAGCACTGACCGACCCAGGGGTCGTGATGGGCACGGTCGGGTACATGTCACCGGAACAGGTGCGCGGCCACGCGGCTGACCAACGTTCGGACATCTTCTCGTTCGGCGTGATCCTTTACGAAATGCTTACCGGCAGGCAGGCCTTCCGCGGTGAGTCGGTGGTCGAGACGATGCATTCGATATTGAAGGATGACGTGCTGGTTGCTGATGAAGACGGCGCGCGAGTTCCTCCGGCGATCGACAAGCTGATGCGACGGTGCCTTGAGAAACGGCCCGAGCATCGTTTCCACTCGGCGCATGATCTTGGCTTCGCTCTCGATGCTCTCGCTTCACCGACGAGTTCGTCGGGAAGCGGATTGACGACCGTAGCCCGAGAGTTGCCTGGGGAATCCACGGCGCGCATGAACTGGCTCGGGCGTGCTGCATGGGCGGCCGCAGGAATATTTCTGATCTCTACGCTGATCTTTGGAGCACTTTACTTTCGGCGTACCGAGGAGCGGCGGCAGGCGATGCGTTTCTCGATTTCGCCTCCCGAGAAAAACAGTTTCAGTCAGGCTTTCGCCATATCACCCGACGGACAGCAGATCGTGTTTGTCGCAACCGGGACTTCCGGAGCGACGTCTCTTTGGGTACGGCCAGTCGCGTCAGTCGAGCCCCGACAGCTCGCCGGTACGGACGGAGCCTCATTTCCGTTCTGGTCTCCAGATAGCCGGTTGATCGGCTTCTTTTCGACAGGCAAGCTTCGAAAGATCGAAGCCGGCGGCGGGCCGTCCCAAACGTTGGCCGACGCTTCGGGCGATCCCCGCGGTGGAGCGTGGGCGCCGGACGGAACAATTATCTTCAGCCCGGCCACAACCGTCGGACTGATGCGTGTGTCCGCATCGGGCGGTGCTGTATCCGAACTCACGAGGCTCGACACGGAGATCGGCCAGACCTCGCACAGATGGCCCTCAATGCTCCCGGACGGTAGGCACTTTCTTTATTTCGGACGCGGCCCGCAGGCGGCACAGCAGGGGTTGTACGTTGGCAGCCTCGATTCACCCGAGCCTAAATTTTTGATGGCGACGCCGGTCAGCGGAGCGTATGCCGAGGACGGCGGCACCGGTTATCTTCTGTTTGTTCGAGAGGGGACGTTGATGGCCCAGCGGTTCGACACGAAAAGCCTGGCTCTTGCCGGAGAGCCGACACCGCTGATCCAAGGTGTCCTGACTTTTCCCGGTGAGGTCGGACCAACGGCGTATTCGGCTTTCTCGGCATCCGCCGGGCACCTCATTTACCGCACCGGGGACCAACAGACTACGCGTCTGACCTGGTTCGATCGGTCCGGCAAATCGATCGGTCCGATTGGTGATCCCGCCGGGTATCACGAGCCCGTTTTATCGGGAGATGGTACGAAGGTCATCTTTGGACGCAGTGAGGGTGCCGCAACGCAGGATATTTATTTACAAGACCTGTCCCGGGGGAATATCACGCGGTTGACCTTCGAGCCCGGAGCTGACGCGACCCCTGTTCTATCTGCCGACGAGACTCAGGTTATTTTTTATTCGAATCGTGGGGGGAAAGGAAATTTTTACCGGAAGGCGACGAATGGTGCCGGAAACGATGAGCTTTTGATGGAAAGCGAAGGTGGCACCTATCCCGACTCCTGTTCGCGTGACGGAAAGTATCTCTTGTACGAAAAAAACGGGGGTGCAAAAACAAAGGTTGATCTCTGGTTGCTCCCGCTGACCGGAGGGGGGAACCCGATTCCGTATCTGGAAACCGATTTCGAAGAGGCGCATGCACAATTTTCGCCCGACGGCCGCTGGATCGCGTACGCTTCAAACGAATCGGGCAGGGCCGAAGTGTATGTTCAAAGCTTTCCGATCGGTGGCGGCAAGTGGCAGATCTCGACCACCGGCGGTGACCAACCGCAATGGCGGAACGATGGGAAAGAACTGTTCTATATATCTCTCGACCGCAATCTGATGGCGGTGTCGATAAGCGGTGGGACGCCGATCGAGGTCGGACGTCCCGAGCTACTGTTCCAAACGATAACCCCTGCGGGTGGACTTACGGATGACCGAAACAACTACGTTCCGGCGCAAGACGGCAAGCGATTTTTGGTCAACACGCTGGCCGACACGACAAATTCGCAGCCGCTGACATTCGTACTCAACTGGGCCGCGGATCTTAAAAAATGAAAATTACGGCGGCGGAGGAAATTGCAGAAGCGCCGTTCGAATGGGCCGGGGCGAGGCGCCCGACATTAACAAACGGTTAGAAGAGAAGTATGAAAAGAAGGAAGCGATCGGACAGGATCTTGTTAAGCGTATGAATCTGCCGAAGAAAGTTGTATGAAGAAATGCCCGCAATGCGGCCGTGAGTATGACCTCAGCATGGGCTTCTGTCTGGATGACGGAAGTGAGCTGCTGTATGGCCCGACCCGCACGCCGGCGCCGGATGAGCCGCAGACAGCGATATTGCATAGCACCGATGCTGTCGGAGATGCACGGACACGTGCACAACTGCACACGACGGATCCGACCGCAGGGTTGCCGTCGGGTAGGACAGAATTACCAAAGCGGCGTTTCAACAGGCGACTCATTGCCGGGCCGCTTCTCCTGGCGGTCGTCATTCTCGGCGCCTTTGCCGGATACATGTATTTCACATCGTCCGTGAAACAGATCGAGTCAATCGCCGTTATGCCGTTCGTGAACGAGAGCGGCAATGCTGATGCTGAGTATCTCTCTGACGGAATGACCGAAACGTTGATCGGGAGTTTGTCGCAGTTGCCTAACTTGAATGTAAAACCGCGCTCATCGGTGTTTCGGTATAAGGGTAAGGAGGCGGATCCGCAGTCGATCGGCAAAGAGTTGAATGTTCAGGCGATCCTGAACGGACGGGTCGTGCAACGAGGGCAGGAGCTATCTTTATTTGTAGAATTGGTCGACGTTGCGTTAAACCGGGTGATCTGGAGCAAGCAATACAGTCGTAAACAATCCGACCTCGTTACACTGCAGGCCGACATCGCTCGTGATGTTTCGAACAGGCTGAAAACGACGCTTTCCGGTGCCGATGAGGCTCAGGTAACCAGGACCTATACGACTGATCCCGAGGCTTACCAACTCTATCTTAAGGGCAATTATTACAAAAACAAATACAACCAGGATGGGTACAAGAGGGCGATCGAATTCTACGAAAAAGCGATCGAAAAGGATCCCAATTATGCACTCGCGTATGTCGGAATGGGGTATGCATATAACACGGCGGGTAACTGGTATTTGCCCAGCAGTGAGGCCCTGCCGAAAGCGAAAGCGGCAGGCCTAAAGGCCGTCGAATTGGACGACTCCTTAGCCGATGCATACGCATTGTTGGGGATTTATGAAGTATGGTATGGGCTCGACTGGGTTGCGTGCGAACGAAATTTCAAACGCGCGATCGAGCTCGGGTCAACTACCGCGCATGATGGATACGGCTACTATTTGTTGGCTACAAAAAATCTCGACCAGGCCGTTTCGGAATTCACCCTCTCGCGGACTCTTAATCCGCTTAGCCTAAATGCCAACAGCAACGCTGCGTTTGGGTACATTTGCGCGGGCCGGTATGACGAAGCTATTGAACAGGCACGCAGGACGATCGAACTCGATCCGAACTACTGGGCCGGCTATGAAACCTTGGGTCTAGCCTATGAAAGAAAGCGACAATATCCGGAGGCGATCGCAGCGCTGGAAAAGGCGCGCTCACTCGACAATAATCCGGACATAATGGGATATCTGGGATACGCATACGCGGTGAGCGGTAATGCCGCAGAAGCCCGCAAGATATTAGCCGAACTTTCACAACCGTCAGCAAATTTGTATGTCTCGGCCTCGAGTATTGCCTCTATTTACGCCGGGCTGAATGACAAGGACAAGGCATTTGAGTGGCTCAACAAAGCACGGGAGCAGGGGTCGCTAGCCATCATGAATGTCGACCCTCCATTCGAAAACCTGCGCGGTGATCCTCGATTCAAAGATCTACTCAAACGGATGAATCTGCCTGAATAGAACCGTATGAAAAAATGCCCGCAGTGCAGCCGTGAGTATGACCTCAGCATGAGTTTCTGTCTGGATGACGGGGCCGAGCTGCTCTACGGCCCGGTGCAAGATTCTTCGACGTCGGACGAGCCTAAAACCGCTATTCTTTACGAAACTACTCAACCCAATGGGGCCTCGACTCGTGCGCAGATCCATACGACGAATACTCCGATTGCGGGCGCGGACTCGGATCGGTCTGCCAGATCGGGATCCGGGACAAAGCTGTCCATCGCGGTAGCTGCCATTCTTGTCGTGCTCGGAGTCGGGTTCTTTGGCTATCGCTACTTTTCAGCGCGTGTGCAGATCAACTCGATTGCCGTAATGCCGTTCGTAAATGAAAGCGGTAACCCGGATGTCGAGTACCTTTCGGATGGGATGACGGAAACGCTGATCAGCAGTTTATCGCAGCTTCCAAACTTGAATGTGCAGGCCCGCTCGTCGGTATTTCGCTATAAAGGCAAGGACACGGACGCAAAGGCCATCGGCAGAGAATTAAACGTTCAGGCGATACTGAACGGCCGCGTCGTCCAACACGGTGATGATCTGGTCTTGTACCTCGAACTGGTTGATGCTCAGACAGGTAAACAGATCTGGGGCGACCAATACAATCGCAAACAAACCGACCTTGTAACCTTGCAAAGCGAGATCGCTCGCGACGTTTCCAGCAAACTGAAATCGAAACTTTCAGGTGCCGATGCGGCGAAAGTAGAAAAGAATTACACCGCGAACCCAGAGGCGTATCAGCTTTATCTGAAAGGACGTTTCTACTGGAACAAGCGCACCGCGGAATCTCTTAAACAGGCGGTCGAGTTTTTCAATCAGGCTATCGAAAAGGACCTGAATTACGCGCTCGCTTACTCGGGACTCGCTGAAAGCTACGTCCTCTTTCCTAACTTCAGTGCCGCACTGCCTATGGATTGTATGCCGAAAGCAAAGGCCGCTGCGGTTCGTGCAATTGAGATTGATGATTCTTTAGCGGAAGCCCACACCGCTCTTGCGATTTACTATTCTGACTTTTCGTGGAATCAACTGTCAGCAGAAAAAGAATTTCGGCGTGCGATCGAACTTAACCCGAATTATCCAAATGCCCATCACCAGTTCGCTGCTGAGTGCCTGGTCTTCGTGCGAAGATTTGATGAAGCCATCGCCGAGGGCAAACGAGCTGAAGAACTCGATCCGATTTCGCCGATGATCGGTGCCGATCTGGGCCGGAGCTTCACATTCGCCCGGCGATTCGACGACGCTATCGCGCAGTTCAATCGCGTTATCGCTCTCGATCCCAATTTCTACGTTAGCCACTATTATTTGGGGATAACCTTCCATGCTAAGGGACTTTATGCCGACGCTATTGCCGAGTATCGAAAGGCTGCGGCATTGAATGACGATCCATGGGTAAGGTCGCAGCTTGCACGTTCATTGGCGAGGTCGGGGCAGCGTGACGAGGCCCTTCGACTGCTCGGCGAATTACAATCGGAATCAGCACACCGCTATGTTTCGAATGCAAGTCTCGCGCTGGTCTACGGGGCTCTGGGCGATAAGGATAAAGCCTTTGCCCTCTTGGAAAAAGAGGTTGCCGAGCGCACACCGCGTTCAATGACGCTTTCAGTCAATCCGCTGTGGGATGACCTTCGCGACGACCCGCGTTTCGTTGATCTGATCCGCCGTATAGAGGCGTCAAAAATGGATTGAATGGGAGAGCGGGACGGCATCGTCGAATAATCAAAGTTAACGAAATCTATGACGAGAGTAATTATCTGTCTTCTATGTCTGCTATGTGCGGCTGGTGTTCGTGCGCAGAAGTTCGACGTGATCATCCGCGGCGGGACCGTATACGACGGGTCAGGCCGGCGTCCGGTGAAAGCGGATATCGCGATCACCGGCGATAAGGTCGTCAAGATCGGTAAGTTAAATCCGACGCACGCAAGGACCGTCGTCGACGCAACCGGTATTGCCGTCGCGCCGGGATTCATCAATATGCTCTCGTGGTCGACCGAGTCACTCATTGTCGACCCGCGCTCGCTTAGCGAACTTAAGCAGGGCGTGACCATGCAGATCATGGGCGAGGGCGGATCGATGGGGCCTCTCAACGAGGCGATGAAGAAGCAGGTCAAGGACGATCAGGGAGATTTGAAATACGATGTGGAGTGGACGACGCTTGCCGAATACCTGCAGTACCTCGAGCGGCGAGGCATATCACAGAACGTTGCGTCCTTTATCGGAGCTACGACGATCAGGATGAACGTGCTCGGCGAAGACGACAAACAGCCCACGCCGGAACAAATGAATCAGATGCGGGAGTTGGTCCGCAAAGAGATGGAGGCCGGGGCACTCGGCATCGGTTCGTCGCTGATCTACGCACCGGCTTTTTATGCAAAGACGGAAGAGCTTATCGAGATGTGCAAGGTCGCGGCGAAGTACAAGGGCAAATACATCTCGCATATGCGCAGCGAGGGGAATCGTCTGACCGAAGCTGTTGACGAGCTGATCCGTATCTCACGCGAAGCGAATATCCCCGCAGAGATCTATCACCTCAAAGCCGCCGGGAGCGACAACTGGTCGAAGATGGATAAGGTAATCGCGATGGTCGAAGCCGCACGCAAGAGCGGTCTGAAGATCACGGCCGACATGTACACCTATCCCGCCGGTGCGACCGGTCTCGACGCATCGATGCCGCCGTGGGTTCTCGACGGAGGTTACCAGGCTCTATACAAACGTATCCGCGATCCGGAAACGCGAAAGAAGATCCTCGAAGAAATGCGGACGCCGACCGACAAATGGGAGAATCTTCGCCTCGCCGCGGGCTCACCTGACAGGGTGCTACTCGTTGGATTTAAGAATGAAAAGCTGAAGCCGCTGACCGGTAAGAGTCTTGCGGAAGTCGCGAGTATGCGCGGCACCGATCCGGAGAATACGATCCTGGATCTCGTCCTCGAGGACCAGTCGCGCGTCGGTACCGTCTACTTCCTGATGAACGAGGAAAACATAAAGAAGCAGATCCGCCTGCCGTGGGTCTCGTTCGGCTCGGATGCAGAATCGATGGCGCCCGAAGGCGCGTTCCTGAAATCGAATCCTCACCCGCGCGCGTACGGAAACTTTGCTCGACTCCTCGGCAAGTATGTTCGTGATGAGAAAGTGATCTCGCTTGAAGAAGCGATTCGCCGGCTCACGTCGCTCCCGGCGACGAATCTTGGGCTTGACCGACGCGGCTCTTTGAAGCCCGGCTACTTTGCCGACGTTGTTATATTTGATCCCGCGACAATCGCGGATAAAGCCACGTTCGACAAGCCTCACCAGTTCGCGGTAGGCGTTCGGGACGTGTTCGTCAACGGAGTTCAGATGTTGAAGGACGGAGCACACACGGGCAAGTTTTCTGGCCGAGCTGTTTACGGTCCCGGAAAGGTGAAATGACACCAACGAGATCAATATGAAACGCTGCCCCGATTGCGGTAGAGATTACAACGACGACTCGATGAGCTTCTGTCTCGATGACGGGTCGGAGTTGGTGTTTGGCGCCGCGACGGGCGAACCGGCGACCGCGATCCTGGGCGCGTTCGGAGTCCCGCCTTCAGGCGGCCTTTCATCGGAAGGAGCGACTCGTACGCAGATTCATACGACAGCGAATGCCCAGCCTCCGACAAGTTTGGGTGGCTTGTCGGAAAGGCATAGCCTTTCCGCTCATCCGGCGGCGCAGCCGCAAGCAAGGTCGACGAAGCTGCTAGCGATCTCGGGCATTTGCGTTCTCGTACTGGTCGGAGGCTTTTTCGGTTACAGATATTTCGGTTCGCGAACCAAGCAGATCGAATCAATCGCCGTGATGCCTTTCGTCAACGATAGCGGAAACGCCGATGTCGAATATCTCTCGGATGGCATACCGGAAACACTTATAAGCAGCCTGTCGAAGCTGTCCGATCTTTCCGTAAAAGCTCGGAGCGCCGTTTTCACCTATAAGGGTCGCGATCTTTCGCCAAAACAGATCGGCGACGAGCTTGGCGTGCAGGCCGTGTTGCTCGGCCGGCTGGTACAGCGCGGCGAGCATATCAAGCTCAGTCTGGAGCTGGTCGACGCCAAAACGCTCGACGTTATCTGGTCGGAACAATACGACCGGAAACAGGCCGACCTGGTAAATCTGCAGAGCGAGCTCGCCCACGACGTCTCCAGCAAACTTAGATCCAAATTGTCGGGCGAAGATCAGCAGACCGTCGGCAAGAAGTTGACGAACGACGCCGAGGCGTTCCGCCTGTATCTACAGGCTCGTTTCTATCTGAATAAACGGGTAGGGAAGGAATTTGAAAAGGCAAAGGGATTTCTGGAACAGTCGATCGAGCGTGACCCAAATTTTGCGTTAGGCTACGTCGGCCTGGCCGAGTTCATCGGAGCGCAGGACCGGCCTAAAGCAAAAGAATATATAATGCGAGCGCTCGCGATCGATAATAGACTTTCCGAGGCACACTCAAACCTCGGATTTCAGCTGATGCTTGATTACGATTTCGCGGCCGCCGAGCGTGAGCTTGCCCGTGCGATCGAGCTCGATCCTAACAACGCACGCGCCCATCAATCCAACGGCAGCCGGCTGATGATGATCGGGCGTTACGATGAGTCGCTCGCCGCTTATGACCGAGCGATCGCTCTCGAACCGACTTACGCCGATATTCGCACCAACCGCGCGGCCTGCCTTGTAGCCGCCGGGCGAGTCGATGACGGAATCGTGGAACTCAAGAAAGCGATCGAGATCGACCCGGGCTACGCATGGAGCCACTCCGCACTCTCCTACGTTTACAGAATGAAGGGCGATCAGGCCGCGGCGGTGGAGGCACGAGCCCGATCAGCGGAACTGGTCGATCGCCCGGAGCTTGCCGCCCGTTTACGAAATTCTTTTCGGCAAGGCGGCTGGAAAGCTTACTTGCTTGAACTTTTCGATCAGACACAAGAGTACTTTCCAAATCTGACCCGACGGGCAAGCATCCTTTGCGAATTGGGACGGAATGAAGAAGCGATCACATCGCTCAATGAAGGCGCCGCCAAAGGCGAGTGGTGGTTGTTCGCGATCAAATACGATCCGGCCTTCGATCCGATCCGCGGTGATCCTCGATTCCAGGCGCTCGTGAAGAAGTTCGATCCGCCTCAATGATTTCGTTATAAAAATGAGTTTGCGATCGATGGCTGTTTCTTTCCAAAGCAAACTTACGACGTACAGCAGGGAGGGGCGTACTTAAAAATAAAGGAGAACCCAACATGGCGAAGCCTACGAAACTGGCACACGTTGTTTACATGACCCGGCGTTTTGACGAAATGCTTGCCTGGTACAAGACGGTCTTTGAAGCGACGGCACAATACGAAAATCCAGCTCTCGCTTTTCTAACCTACGATGATGAGCATCATCGCTTTGCTCTCATCAATATGTCTGTATTTGCGCCTGGAGAGGTATCAAGCGCGCAACCGCCCGGATCAGGCGTTAATCACGTCGGCTATACCTTCGCGGACCTCGGTGAGCTGCTTGAGAATTACGATCGGCTCCAGCAGGTTGGCATCAAGCCATATTGGCGAGTCCATCACGGCGTGACCCTTTCGATGTATTACCGTGATCCGGACGGGAACCGAATGGAGTTCCAGGTCGATCGCTTCGCCAGTGCGGAAGAGGCACATGGGTTTATGCACAGCGATGCGTTTGCCGTAAATCCGGTCGGCGTCGAATACGACGCAGATGAATTGCTTGAGCGATATCGCAACGGCGTAGCGGTGGAAACTCTGATGGTGCAGCCGGAAGGGCCTGCATCGGCGATCCCGTTTGAACACGGCTTATTCGCATAATCAAAAGTCCGACACTTGGTGAATATCTGTATTTCATTCGCTCGTCAGAAAATTTGAACTGCCGATAATACGACCGATGAAACGCTGCCCCGAATGCAGGCGAGATTACACGGACGAGACATTAAACTTTTGTCTCGACGACGGAAGTCCCCTCGTTGACGGGCCCACATCGAAGGATGAGGCGGCTACGGCGATTCTTTCTGTGCATGAAACTGAACCGGCGACACAAACATTTCCATCACCTCGAAGCAAAGAGGTAAGCGCATCTCTCTATACAGTCCCTAACGCAACGATACGGAACACGGTAGTCGCCGTGTTGGCGATCGTTGTCGTTGCCGCTTTTGGTTACGGCGTGTACCGGTACGCCTTTCAGGAAAAGAGTGTCACCGAGCATTTCAAGAACGTCAAACTCGATCGGATAACCGCTGAGGGCGGCGTAGAAAGTGCATCGATCTCGCCGGACGGTAAGTATATCGCTTACTCGCTGGAGGAAAGCGGTAAACGCAGTCTGTGGACCAAACATTTAGGAAGCGAAAGCCGTGTCCAGATCGTGCCTCCGGCGGAATCGCTTTCTATGTTCGCGAGTGCGTTCTCGCCGGACGGAGGTTATGTCTATTACACGCGTCAGGATGATCAGAATCCGAAAGGTGCGCTCTTCACGGTTCCGGTCCTGGGCGGTGCTTCGCGAAAGATCGTCTCTGATGTGTCGCAGCCTGTATCAGTTTCGCGGGACGGTAAGCAGATAGTCTTCGGGCGCTACAAACTGACGAATACTGACGACTACCTGATGGTCGTCAACTCGGATGGTACCAATGAGCGTCTGATCGCCGCTGTTAAAGAGCCTGACTATTTGGAGGGCAGCGCTGCTGCCTGGTCGCCTGATGGAACCGCTATCGCGATAGGTTACGGCGCGGTGGTTGCCGACGCACCCGGGCCGAGTCCGGTGTACAAAATGAACGTTGGGGTCGTCACTCTCGCGGATCCAAAGTTTAAGTTGATCACAAAAGAGAACTGGGCGAATGTCGGGAGTGTCACCTGGCTGAGCGATGGAAGCGGGTTGGTCTTTGTTGCGGGCGAACGCCGTACCGGAGCGAGACAAATATGGCATTGCTCATATCCATCGGGTGAAGCGCGCCGCATCACCAACGATCTGAATTCATACGACAGCCTTTCTCTCACGGCCGATGACAAAGCCATCCTCTCAATCCAAAAACACCCGGCCTCGCAGATCTGGGTGGTACCGGATGGTGATACGAGTCGGGCCCGTACCATCGTCACCCGAAAGAATGTTCAGGATGGCCAGAGCGGAATTGGCTGGACTCCGGACGGGCGAATTGTCTACGACTCGAATGCGAGTTCTAACTCCAGCATTTGGAGTATCGGCGGCGATGGATCTGATCCGGAACAACTGACTGATGGCAACACCGACGATTTCGCCCCCGAGGTGTCACCCGACGGACGCCGCATTATTTTTGGAGCGTTGCGAAACGGATTTCAGGTTTGGGGGATGGATGTC
>JBDTSA010000005.1:0-15207 GCA_039931335.1 Acidobacteriota bacterium | reverse complement strand
CCTAGGCTTTAATGTCTGTCGCCTTTGGCGACATGAAACTGTCGCCGCACAAACGAGGGGTCAAAAGCTCAATAAGGAATTTCGGGCTTTCTCGCATCCGTCGGATCGGCCCAGCGATTGTTCGGTACGGTCGGTGTCCAACCGGGCCGCAGCGGATCCTGATCGTACGGGTAACCCCCAAGGCGTTTGTACAACTCGGCGTACTCCGCAACCTTTTCGCGATCGAGTTTCACACCTAATCCCGGGCCGTCGGGCACGCGGATCTTGCCGCCTTCGTATTGCATCAGCCCGCCTTCGATAATGTCGTCGGTAAGGTGATGGTAATGAGCGTCCGCGGCATAAGCTAGATTCGGGATGACGGCTCCGAGATGGAGCATAGTCGCGAGCTGGATGCCGAGTTCGCCGGACGAATGCACGGCAACACCAAGCTGGAACGTCTCGCAGACACCGGCCGCCTTCACGCACTGCCGGATGCCGCCCCAAAATGTCGTGTCGAGCAGGATGACATCGACGGCCGTGTCGAGAACGTTCGCCGCGAGCTGCTCGAAATTCACGACGACCGTATTTGTCGCAAGCGGCATGCGCACTTTTTCACGCGTCCGGCGCATTCCATGAAGCCCGTAAACCGGATCTTCGAGATAGTCGTTGTTGATATCTTCGATCTGCTGTCCGAACCAGATCGCCTGCTCGGTCGACCATGCAGCGTTTGGATCGAAACGAAACGAATCGCCGCTCCGCGTATTTGTACCGAGCTCCGCCGCAACGGCGCGATAACATTCGAGCTCGTAGACCGGATCGAACACACCGCCTTTTAGTTTGTGCGATGCAAATCCGTACTTCGCTTTGAGGTCCTTTGCGTACGAGACGAGTTGCTCGACCGTGCGGACCTCGCCGCTGCCGTCTTTCGGATTCGCGTATCGGAAAAAGAGATACGACGCGAAGGGAATTTCGTCCTGCAGTTTACCGCCGAGGATGTCATAGACCGGGACGCCCCACTTCTGTCCGATTATGTCTAGGCAAGCAAATTCGAGTGCGGCGAGGATCTGCGTTCGGTTGTTGTATAGCGAGGCTGTCGGGTTCGCGATCTTGAATCGCATTTCCTCGAGCCGTGCCGGATCGTGGCCGACGAGATACGATTTCATCGAGCGAAAAACAGCTTCGGCCGATTCGCCACCACCGCCCATCTCGCCGAGCCCAACGAGTCCTTCGTCGGTTTCGACTTCGACGATCGTTCTCACGAAACGGCCCCAGTGACAGCCGGCGGCGTGTCGTAACGGAGCCTCGAGAGGAACAGTAACCGTCGTCGCTCTTATGTCGGTTATCTTCATTGAATGACCTTGTTCGCTTTCAGAAACTTCCAGATCTCGTCAAACGCCGTCACGTAATCGGCCTGCGTAAACATCCCATGCCCGCCGCCTTTGACGGTGATAAGTTTATTGGCGTTTCCGGCCCGCTCCAACTCCTGATGAAGACGCGTCGCGTGCGCGTACGGGACGACGTCGTCCTTATCGCCGTGGATGGTGATGATCGGCGGGAGCCCGGCTCTAACATATGTCAATGGCGAGACGCTCTTCGCAACTTCGGCGGCGGTCGGCATCGAACCCATCCACATCACCGCGTAATTTTTTAGATTCGGCCCGGCGATCAGATCGTTGACATCGCTGATGCCATACCAGTTGACTATCGCGGCGACCTTCATCGGGACGTCGCCGTACTTTGCATCGGCGTAGCAGCGGTTATCGAGCGGTGTGCCGTCGGGCAGCATTCCGGTAATGAGTGAAAGATGTCCGCCGGCGGAATGGCCGGTCAACACTATCTTCGACGTATCGAAATTCCATTGCTTCGCGTTGCGATAGACCCAGCGCAGAGCGCATCTCGTGTCTTCCACCGAACCCGGTGCGAGCGTGTTACCCGCCATGCGATATTCGACGTTTACGACCCGCCATCCGCGTTCGAGATAGGGAAGCAGTTGGTAAACCGCACCTTCTTTCGAGCCGAAGATCCAACCGCCGCCGTGAATGTAGACGAGCGTCGGAGTCGGTTTCGGATTATCGCGCGGGTACCAGATATCGAGCTTCAGCGGCGTGTTGTTCGCGCTGCCATAAACGACATCGGGCTGCATCCAGTACTTGTCGCCGATCTCGAGTAGGGAGGGTGAAGTGGCCTGCTGGGCCAATATCGTTATCGCCAGTATCACCATTGCGGCCATTACCGCGAGGCTTCGAAAGAAAGTGACTATCATTTATATCTCTCCCAACTTCGAAAGCTAACTTCATTCGCAGATCCGGAAGGTGGGCTTGCCCCAGCTCTCGCATTGCTGCTACTCAAGCTAGCAATGTCCTAAACCCACAACCAGCCACTACACAATGAGCGGGGGCAAGCCCAACTTCCGAACCCGCGAACGTGACCAGCTTGCCTAAGCTGCCGGTTCGCACTAAGCCGCCCTGACGCCGTTCTTATCCGCGACGTATCTCTTCCCTTGATAGTTCACATTCCTCAATTCGGCTCGCGGATCCAGCCGTCCGAATTGCGGTTTCGCCGAGATCGTACCAAACAATCCGGCATTGATCCCAAAAACTGAATCGACGATCGGCTCGAGATAATTACATCCCGAAACGCATGCCCAATCGTTTATGTACGGCTGATCGGACGACGACTTCGTCGCACCGCCGTTTGATTCCGGCGTGTAAAAGTTCTCGGTAAAGTGCGCTTGGGCGTACGGGCCTTGCATGCTCGTCTTTGCCAAACCTTTCATCCATTCAAACGCGACGTCAGCTTCGCCCGCAGCGTAAAGGCCACTTAGAGCGAGCGCCGGCCACGCGCAGTAGGCTCCGGTCCATTGATGATCGGGGCGAATGCTGAACGTCACATCCAGATCCCTCGTCGACAGCGCACGCATCCACGTCGGTGTCTGCAGCTCGCGTTTGAAAAAGTCGACAATCTCTTTTTTCTGTGTTGCCGACATCATATCGCCGATGTTCATCAGCGTCGTTCCAAAATCGTAGCAGTGATGAACCTCGTTGTAAGTGCCGTCAGGTAAGCGGCACTTCCAGATCCCTTTGCCTGGAACGTAAAGCTCGAGCACACGTCGTCCAAGCTCGTCCGCCTCCTTTCTATATGCAACCGCTTTCGATTTGTCGCCTTTGAACTCGACAAGCTCGGCGGCGAATCGAAGATTGTGAACGTTCGCCGCATTCAGTCCGGCGACCTCATGAACATAGCTAGAAACTGCTTCAAGCAAATTCGTCACTCCGCCGTAATCCGCGAGGCCGTGGCCGTTCGTGTTCAGCTCGCGCCAGTGTTCGGCGTATCGAAGAAGATGATTAAGAACCTTCTTCCCGTCGACTTCTTTATCGAGCCATGCGCGGTCGCCGGTCCATCGCAAATACTCCTTCGCCATCCGGCACATCGCGTAATCGTTGACCGAATACCACGGGCCGACACCCGCTCCGGTGAGGAACTCGGTCCCGAAATGCTTGTGCATGTCGAGCTTCATCCACATCTCCATCATGCCGCGGAGCACACGCGGATCGAGCATCGACAGCAGCATCGCGCTCAAGCTTATGTCCCAGAGAAACGTCGTCGTTTCCCAATATCGCGGCATGAGTGTGACGTACGTCGTGCCGTAAACCGAGTGCGGCGAAGTGCGTCGGAAATAAAGCGCGCTCATCACCGCCGAGTGATAGATCCGTTTTAGATTGTCATCTGTCGTGACCAGTGTCGGAACGTATCCCGAGAAGATGTTGTTGCCGGGAGTGAACGCGGCTTTGAGCTGCGCGTTCCATGCGTCCGTCGTGGCTTTGGCGACCGTGTCGAAGCTGTTGACGATCGAGTCGAACTCTCGTTGCACTGACGCCGCGGATTCGCCGAGTGAATTGACGAAAACGATCGTCGCCGATTCGCGTGGAGCCAGATCGAATTCGTAAACGACCCACGACGGAAGAATGCTCGCGGGTTTCGGCGACGTTCCTTGAATGACGTAGGCGTCCGAATGAATTGACTTGCAGAGAACTGCGTTGCGCGAGGCGTCGACCGTTCGGTCGTTATCATATTCGCCGGGCGAGTATGCCGCGTTCCAAGGCTTCACGCTTTTTGACGAGCCGCCGTTGATGGCTAGTTTGATCTCGGTCTTCCGGCGGGCCTTCGTCATGTTCGTTACCGTCAGTTTTACGGCGACCGACATCGTCCTGAAGGGAACTATGGTCGTACTCTTTAGTTCGAGGCCCTTGTAGACAGATCGCCTTTCGATCCAATCCGGCTGCCAGACGAATTCGATCGGCGTTTTCGTCGCGGTGAAATATTCACCGTCGACGTACATCACGCCGGTGAGCAGCTCGCCACCCGATCCGAGCGGAGCGACATTCATCTCGCCTTGCGCGAACGGCGGAAAGGCAATGCTGCGAACGGCGGTGACATCCATTGCGGCTTGTGCACATCCCCATTGATTGGTGAGGCCCGGCCAGGCGTAAAGATCGAGAAACTTGTGCGTCATCGTCACCGACCTCATCGATGCGCATGTCGGAATGTCGGGGAGCGGTGGTGTCGCGATTGTCGGTTCGATCGCTGATGCGATGGCTCCGCGTCCGGTACCCGCAAGCGCTGGCACAACGGCCATGAGTGAAAATGCCTTTATGAATTCTCTTCGTTTTACCTTGTCCATTTTCCTTTGTTCGAACTGATAATTTCGTTGCTCTGCAAAGAGCGAATTCTGCCGTGAAGTCCGGGCTTTATGAATTGCCCCGGGTTTCAGCCCGGGGTGACGTCCAATTGTTAGGGCTTTAGCCCAAGAAAATTTGGCTAAAGCCTATCTTTTTTTCAATCTACCCCGGCCTAAAGGCCGGGGCAATTCATAAATACTCGAGCCAATAATCCGACTACTCGATCTCAATTCTCACCGTCGCACATTCGTATGGTCGCAGCGAAACTGTCAGCGGACCGATCTCCGAGATCTTTTTCAACTCGACGCTTTCGGTAATGTTCATGAGCGACGCCCCGATGACCTTCGCCGGCAAACTGATTTTTACATTGGCCGGACGACCGGTGAATTCCTGAAGCCTGACGATATAGAGTTTACTGACCTTCGGACTCAGCGGTGCAGAGGTCACTTCGCCGCGAAACGCGCTTTCGTTGATCGTCTTCACAATGACGATGTCGACATTCGGCTGATCCACGGAGAAGAATCCCCCGATGCGATTACGTGGAGCGACGCCGACGTACTGAGCCCGAAGCGGCAAATTGAAATCCGATCCCATGCGCCACGCGCGAACGGGGTCGAAGATCCCGGCACCTGCGATGGCGTAATCGAAGACCATCCGATCCGTTCGTCCGGGTTCGACCGACGGGACATTGATGATGCTCAGGTCGTGAGTGTCGGCTTGGTTTCCCTGGCGGACAGCACGCGAATAGAGCGTCGCTTCCGGAAGCGGGAACTTGCCCGAATACATCGCCGGGAACTCCGCGGGTGCTTCCTGCGGCCGAACTTTCGTCGAAATAAAGCCCGGGTAGACCCAATGAAAAGACTGACGATGTGCGAGCAGCGCGCTAGACGTTCCGTCCGTCAGCGCGATCAGATGCTGCGTCGAAACCGAATCCTTGCGTGCGCCCGGAAGATAATCATCGGGCAGCCGATCGAAATATCGTTGGCCGCCGCGCATCACCTTCAATCCGTCCTTTGAAACATTGAAAGGGAACGCGAAGTAGTACGAGTCGTGCCAGTTGTTGTTGCCGCCGGGAAACGGCATCTTCGTCGGATCAAGCTCGTTACGAAGTTCAACGCGGTCAAGTCCGTCGTAGATCCTGATCCTTGTAAGCGGAAACGACGAACGGTCGCGTTGCACAACGATCTCGGTCATCTGCATGCCTTTCTTGATCTGTATCCGCGGCCGGACTGGATATGAAACCTTCGAGGCATCGGGCCCCTCGACGCGAAGCAGATCATTGAACGGACGCTCGCCATTCGGATTCACAAGTTCGCGATTCACAGATTTGTCGCGGATGCTGCGGACGGTTCCGTCATTATTCATCACGACAGCGAAACGCGTGTTCTCAACCGTTGCCGTTCCCGGAATCGGTCGTAACGTCGCGACGATGTTTCCCGATCCGGTCGTCACTTCGTACGTCGCATATCCCATCGCCGGAATATTCTTCGCGACGAAAATGGCCTCGCCTGATTCATCGACATCGAACGGAACACTTGCTCCGGCGGCATCGCGGATCGCGACTATCTTCTTCTCCGTCGAGGGCGGTGAGAGTCTGACGACGTCACTCCGCTGCCATGCTACGCCGTTGTAGATCAACACGGGCGATATCGATCCATTAACATCCGGACGACGATCATCGAACCGCGAAGGATCGGCGAGAATTCCAATACCTGTTTTCAAAAGTTCATCCGTCTCTTCTTTTGCACGAGCCGTCAATTCGACGTACTGGCGATTCTGCTCCCGCAACGGCTCGCTGCTGTTCAATTGCGGCCAACCGGTATTGCCCGCACCGCTGTGCTCATCGTAAGTGAACATCAGGTCGTAAACCTCGTTGAAGTTTCCGACCGGAACGGGAAGCCGACGCGTCATCGCGATCGCGCTCCAAAGCGTTTCCGCCGCCGGTGCATGATCATGCGTGTATCGCCCGGTCGCGCTGATCCGCGGTGACGACGTCTTCGCTTCCGACCAGAGGCCGGACCATTCTCCGCGATACGTCGGGATCTGCGGGCCATATTTCTTTTCGATGTACTTAAAGAATTCGGGCGACGTCGCGATCTTTATTTTTAACTCGTCGTGCTTCGAGTTCCAGAGTTTCGCAGCACGTTCGAGATTCAGCACGTTGTCCGGTTCGAAAAAGTCATGCGCGTACATCGCCATCACGGCGTCGTACTTATAGCCTGCCTTGTTGTAGTTATTGAGAAGATCGGTGACGCCGATTTCCATCATCTCGATGTCCGATTTTTTTCCGGCCATCTCCGGATTGAACATGTCGAACGGCTTTCGGTCGGTGTAAGGATCGACCGAGTACGGGTCGAGATAATATTGCGTGAACGCCTCGACATACGCTCCGCGATTTCCCTGGCTGATCCAAAGGAGAACTTTGTTTCCATCCGGTGCTTCCCAGTAGAAAGGAACTTTTCCAGGTGCGAGATCTGTTGCGTTATTGATGAAGGTGTTCGCACCGGTGACAAGATATTTCGTTCCGCCGGACGCGAGCATTGACGCGATCGGCATCGGGTGTCCGGGCACGTCGTTCATGTACGCGACCTCGGACGTGATGCCGTATGAGCGTTGCAGCCGGACGAAATCATAGTTCAACCGATTTAACTCTTCGGCACCCATGTAGTCGGTGTGCATACTGCCCCACGCGGTGGAGAGAACGATCTGCCCGGACTTGATGAGATTCATCAGCCGGGCGATCTTCTCCTTATCCTGCGGCAGGACCGAGGATGGTTTCTTCTGACGCTTGAGCCATTCGTTAACTTGCCAGACACTCTCGATCGTCCAACGAAAGTCCTTGTCCGACTCGGCGACGCGAATGACTTCATCGATATGTCGGGCAGCGCGTTCGCGGATCGCGCTCGGCGGTTCAACGAATCCGAAATCGTAATGCGACGACGGAATTACATAGATCGTCTTGATCGGACTCTGCGGCAGCGTAGTCTGAGCAAACGAAGAGAGGGAAAGCAGCGTTCCCAAAACATAAAATGTCAGTATGAGATTTATAGTTTTGCGCATGCTTTCCCTCAGTTGTTACCCTTGTTCGACGAGCTTAACCTAAAAATTAAACCGCGCCGAAAGCTGTATCTGCCTCGGCCCGCCGAATCCTAGCAGTCCGCCGAGCTGATTGCCAACTGTTGAAACGCTTCTTCCGAAAAATGCAGTCGGCCGGAGTGTGTCCGGTGTATCGCCCGGTATAAGGCCACCGGAGGGATCGGCAAAATTAGTTATATTGAGCAGATTGAAAATATCCATCCGCAACTGTAAAGACGTATTCTCCGAAAAACGGGTGTTCTTCATGATCGAGAAATCGACCTGGGAAAATCCGGGCCCACGCAAGTAGTTTCGCGGAGTGTTCCCCGGAACAAAGGCGCCTGCCGGATTTGAAAATGCGGCGGCATTGAATTGACAGTTGGGAATGCTCCGACCAGGACAAGTTGCGGTGGATGGCGAGTACGGATCGACGCCGGGAACTATGTTCGGTCGGAATGAAAAGCCTCCAAAGACGCCACCTTTTCTGGTCACGTTGACCGGCAGCCCCGTTCGGAATTGCGAGATAGTCGAGATCTGCCAGCCATCGCCGAGCCATTTCGGGAACCCGTCGCCGAACCATCGCCTCGCCGATGGGATGTCATAGCTCGCATCGAAAACGAAGTTGTGCCGTACATCCTGATCGCTGCTCGCTCGCTCTCCGCGCGTGTTGAATTCGTCCTGGTAATCCTTAAAGAAGCCGACAACATCGTCGATGGTGTGTGACCATGTGTAGTTTGCGTTGAATCTTACACCCGTCGAAAGGTTGCGCTTGAAGGTCGCCTGTAATGCGTGATAGGTCGACGACGGATAGGATCCGACAAGAAAAATGTCACCGAACTGCGGAAGCCGCCGCAGACCGAAGCCGAAGAAATCAATGTCGGCACGGTTGAGGTTTCGTGGTGACACCACTCCGTCGGTCAGAAGATGGGTTACATGGTTGCCGACATATCCGACCTGCAGTACACCGATTCCAAGATCCTGCTGAATATTGAGTGACCACTGCTGAGCTTCGGGAGTTTTAAGGTCGCGCTCGATCGAGAATTTTGCTGCCGTTCCGCATCCATCAAAAGCCGTAGGAGCGATCGGATACTTGAACACCGCGGGTACAACCGGGCAATATCCGAGTCCCAGCACGTCGAGGATGCTGATGCCACGGGTCGGGAACGAATTCACTTGCGGCGATCCAAAGCTCGCGGGAAGCTCGCGGTTGTAAAAGATCCCGTAACCACCACGCAACACCGTCTTTTGATTTCCAAATACATCGAAGGCAAACCCGAGTCGGGGCCCCCAATTATTGGTATCCATGTCGTGGATCTTTTGGCCTCGCGGTGTGACGGTAAGAGTCGTGAGATCGAAGTTTTGAAGATAACCATCACGTTCGCGGCTAACCGTGCTCACCTGATACCGCAGCCCCAAATTTAGTGACAGTCTCGGGTGAATCTTCCAATCGTCCTGGAAGAAGAACGAAAAATTCTCGTTTGCATAATGCAGCGGCGGATTTCCACCGACCTGGACGCTGAAGGGATCATTCGTTTTAAAATCGGCGATCGAACCATATTGATACGACGTCTGCGAAAGGGATTCTGCCGTGCGGCGGTTCAGGCGAATATCGAGACCGGCCTTCATCGAATGATTGCCGTGAATCATGCTTAGCGTGTCGAGAAATTGATACACATTGCCCGTTCTCTTTTGATCGAACTGTGCGGGCCCGATGTTCGCGATCGCAGAGTCGGCGAACAGAAAACTGAATATCGGGAATGGCGAAGGTCCACCGCTCACATTCGTTTTATTGTTATTAATTCCGAACGCTGCTTCGTTGATCATGTTGCCGGAAAAAGCGTAGTTGTGCGAGAACTTGAAAAGCTGAACGCGAAGGGTACCATCGGCAGTTTGATCGGTACCAACTCCATAGGGTGTCGTCGTCTTGGAGTCGTTGATGTTGTACCGAGCCGAGAACTGACTCTTGTCAGTGTGATTCCAATCGATCTTCACCGAACCTGTATCTTCCCTGAGTTCGCCATCCTTCTGGACAGACAGGAATCCAAGATCAGCACTCGGAGCCGGAGCGCCTGGGAAAGTGAACGGGGCTGTCGGAAGGGGGAGCGTTGCGACGACCGGAACAAGCGCCGGTGCGATCGCTGCTCGGAAGGCCAATGTCGGCGTCAAAGACGTGAACGTCTGACCGCGCGTCTGTCGAACACCTTCATAGTTCGCAAAAAAGAAAAGCTTATCCTTCTTCAGCGGTCCGCTGACATTCCCGCCGAACTGATTCAGTCGAAACTTCGACCGCGGAAAGCCTTGAGCATTATTAAAAAAATCATTTGCATCGAGGCGCTCGTTCCGGAAGTAGTCGAAGACGCTGCCGTGAAAGTTGTTTGTTCCCGACTTAGTGATGGGATTGATAACCGCGCTGAGGGCTTCACCGTACTGAGCAGAGTAACTCTGCTCGAGGACCTGAACTTCCTGGATGCTATCGATGCTGACGCGGTTTACGCGAGACTCAATGCGTCCGAGAACGTTAGACGTACCGTTCAGATCGACGCGGCCGGCGTCAATACCATCGACGAGCACGCTGGTCCCGCCGAACGTCGACGGAATGCCGTTGATACTTGTCTGGAATTGATTAGTCGATTGCACCGAACCGGGAACCGTCGCCAGCAGCTGAGTAAAATCGCGGCCGTTCACCGGATTGTCGCTGATACGCTCAGCCGTAATGTTGTCACCAACGGTCGATGTTTCGGTATCGGTTCGTGTTTGATCGACAACCTCGACCACGGCATTCGCACCTGCAACACTCATGGCTACATCCGCACGAGCACGCTCGCCGACGGCAAGTCTCAGATCTTTTACCGAGGTGGTTTGAAAACCGCCACCACTCGCTTCGACGGTATAGATACCGTTCGACAATGACGGGACGTCGTAACGGCCCTCGTCGTCGGTCTGTACCGTGCGTTTCTCATTCGTGCCCTGATTGGTAACGGTGACCGTCGCATTCGGAATGACGGCACCGTTCGGGTCTGACACGACGCCGGTGATCGAGCCCGTGTTTGACTGAGCGGCTAACGATATTGCCAGGAAGACAACGATGCAGGTGAGAGAAACCGCTCGTGTAATTTTATTTAATGCTTTGCTATTCATTGGATCCTCCAAGATGTTTTTCGAACTGTTTCCCTATACCTTTGTACATTGATCTTTTGTTTTGATCGCCGAGATCGCGGCGAAGTCGGGCGTCCATACGCCGTCCTTCTTCGGATAGAACTTTTCGAGATTGTCGGCGGTCATCGAGACCGTCGGTGTGACGTCACGCTCGGCCACGTCCTGGCCGTCGAAGAGCCTAACGACGCCATCGACGCAGCGAAGCCCGACGTATTCGGGGAACATCGCCTGGCTGACCTTTAGCGCCTCGCGACGCATCATCCATCCTTTTTCGTGCTCGCCCGAGAGGCCGAATCCGGCGATGGTCACCGTACTGCCGTCGAACCCCGCGGCAAGGAATCCTTCAAACGCGCCGTGTGCAGTTTCATCGTCCATCGCAAAGATGACATCGACGGCTCCTTTTTCAGCCAGTGTTTGCGCCGCGATCTTCTTCGCGATCGAAGGTGTCGCCTCGCCATTGATTGAAGCCGTGACGATCGCGTCGGATTGAACGCTACGTACTCCTTCGACGAATCCTTCGCTACGAAGTAGGCATGGCCGCAGCCAAGGCAGGCCGACATCGAGGATCCGGAGCGGCGAACCATCTGCGTTCCTTACGTTATTGCCCACCCACTCACCGAGCTCGAATCCGGCGTCGTAATCGCAGATCGCAACCATTGTCGACATACCCTCAACCGGGTTTGCTTCGACGACGACCGGCGTGCCGGCCGCAGCCGCGATCGATAAAACTTCTTCGAGGCCGGCTGTGTTCGCCGGCGTCAGAACGATCGCATCGACTTTGCCGGCAAGTTCACGCGCCTGTTCGATCTGCCGCTCGACCGAAAGCTCGGCATCGACGATCGTGACCTCGATACCGTACTGCTTTGCCCGGCGCTTCATCACCTCGATGACGATCTGATACCAGATGTGAAAACTGTAATTTGTGAGATATCCGATCGTCGACGGTTTCTTCGATGCCTCGACAAGCGGGACCGCTTCGAGCGCGGCGTCCAAACCCGGTGGCGGGTTATAGTGGGCCGTAACCGGATGGCTCTCTGCTGCTGGTGTTGAATTACTCATCTCTCTCCTCTTTTTTCTAACTTGTTTGCGGGACGCCGCCGATCTGGGTCAGCAGGCCTCCGTCAACCGTCCAAACCGCGCCGGTAACGAACGACGAACTCTCATGCGCCAGAAAGGCGACGACTTCGGCGATCTCTTTCGGGCGACCGATCCGTCCCAGCGGATGCATCGCACTGCATGCGTCGTAAACCGATTGCGGATCCGGATCGAGCGACGCTGCCCACTTGAGCATCGGCGTATCGACCGTTCCCGGACATACAGCGTTCGCCCGAATATTTTCCTTCGCGAAGTCCATTGCGATCGAACGAGTCAGGCCGATCAGGCCATGTTTGCTGACCGTATATGCGAGAACGTTCTGCTGGCTCGCGAGCGCCTGGACCGATGAAACGTTGACGATCGTGCCGCCATCCGCGGCTCTCATGTACGGTATCGACACCCGAGCGGCGTTCCATGCGCCTTTTAAATTTACGTTCAGCACTTCGTTCCACTGGCTGTCATCGGTCGAGATGGCAGTGCCGTACCGCTGGATGCCGGCACTGACTACAAGCGAATCGATCGAACCGAAGTTTGCATTTGTTTTTTCAGCCGCGGATTTCATCTGATCGAAATTTGCGACATCGATCCGGCTGAACATCGCCTTGCCGCCCGCATTTTCGATCGACACGCATAATTCGCGTCCTGCTGATTCGTCGATATCGACGATCGATACCGCAGCGCCGCGTTCGGCGATCAACTCGCAAACCGCACGCCCGATGCCGAGAGCACCGCCGGTAACTAAAACTGTTTTGCCCTCGAATCTCATGCCGCCGCTCCCGTGTGTCCGATCTCGTCGAGCTGTTCGTCCTTGTTTTGGGTTTCTTCGGATGGCGGTTCTGATCGCGGCGGCAAATTTTTGTACCAGGTGAAGTAGAGAACGGCGACGCACGCGATGGCTATCGCGATCAATCCGAATCCGACACTCAGTCGATGCAGGACCAGATAGAGCATCGAGACATAGAGCGCCGTGATGCCGATCATGGCGATCACCGTATTGAAGAATTCAATCTTGAAACTTAGTTGTTTCTTAAATGTCGGTTCTTCCGCGAGCAGCGCTTGTTTTGCCGGCTGCCACAATCCGGCGGGCTGGACTTTACGGTAGAAATTTTTCAGCGTCTCAATATCGGTCGGGCTCGTTAGAAGCGATACGACGATGGTGATGATCGTCGAAGCGATCGCGATCACCGGAAATCCGATATACAGCGGCAGAGGATTTTCAAGGTACATCGTGTCGACAAAAACCTGGCCGAGCGACAACGCCATCCCGCCGAACACCCCGGCTGAGTAGCCCTGTCCGTTCAGGCGCCACCAGTACCAACGCAGAACATTTGCGGGCAGGATTCCGGCCGCAAGCGTTCCGAAGATCCATAGAAAAGCCGTATTGATTGAAGAGCCGAAGATTGAAATGATCAGCCCCGTAAGGATCAGCAGCGTCGATGAGACATAGCTCGCCCAGACGAGTTGTTTGTTGCTCGCTTCCGGATTTATGTATCGCTGATAGATGTCCTTTACGAGGTAAGCCGCACCGCCATTGACCGTCGAGCTGAACGTTGCGAGGAAACCCGAGAGCAGAGCCGCGAGCATGAAGCCCACGATTCCGATCGGGAGCATCGAGCCGATGATCAACGGCAACGCGGTCTCGGGATCCGCACGGAGCTTTGCATCAAGCGCGACATTTCCGATGCCCATGATCGCCATGACTGCGATCGCCATCGCGAAGCACCAGCGGACGGTGTGGATCGCTCCCCACAGGGCTCCGAGCTTCGACGCGTCGCGTTCATCCTTTGCCGCGAGGAATCGCTGAAAATCGTAAAGCTGCTCGGGCCCGCTCAGGCATAAGAGCAAACCCTTCGCGACCCAAACGGCGACGAGTGCTCCGAAGAGCGAGTAATCGGTCCCGCCGCTCACGAGTCCCTGAAATGATTCGGGCCGCCATGACGGGAGGATGTCTCCCCAGCCGGCGGGAATCTTCGATGCGAATACGGCAGCGTCGAAATGCATGTAGCCGATGACCGCAAACGCGATCGCTCCGGCACTGAGCACGATGGTCTGAACTATCTCGACGCGAACGATTCCGTGAAATCCGCCAATGATCACGTAAAGGCCCGTCACACCGAGAATCAGAAACGCGCATGTCGTCGGCGAAAACGGAAGAAATATCGAACCGAACTTGCCCATTCCGATCGCGCCGTATCCGAGAAGAGCGGTGATCGTCAGGATCGCGAACAGCGTATATGACAGGCGGGCCATGTCGCCAGCCTTGCCGGGACCGAAGCGCGTCTTCATCCACTCCGCTCCGGTCATCGCGTCGGATCGGCGGATCCACTTGCCCATGTACGCGAGGTAAAAGGCCGTGATCGGAAAGCCCCACAGCATATGTACCCACATTCCTTTCAAGCCGAGCGCGATAAAGGTCGAGACGATCCACATCGTGCCGGTGATGTCGAAGTAGCTCGACGATCCCGACATTGCGAGGGCCCACCATGGCAGTTGTCGTCCGCCGAGAAAGTAAGACGACATACCTTTTGCCGCCTTTCGCTTCATTGCGAAACCGATGCTCATGATCGCGGCGAGATAGAGGACGACGATGACTTGATCGAGAGTTGAAAGGTTCATGATTCTTTATGCGTCCACTTTCTACGCAACGCGGATTAAGTCAGGGAAGTGATGTCCTGCTCGGGACCCCAACTCGGGACTGTTCAGGTCCCGGTCAAAATACGCGGGCAATCCGAGTCATTACGAATAAAACCGGCATATCTACAGCATTTGATCTGAAGAAAGCCGTCCAACTAAGCAAATTGTTGATATCGAAATGTCCTAGGAGAACCTTTATCTTAACCGAAGACAAAGTACTTGTAGCACAAGCAGAATTTTCTTGTCAATGAATTTTTAGATCTTTCCCGCTCCGAGTGTGTGAGGAGACGTCGGGGACTTAAAGTAGTTTTGGAGAGCGATCGGAATCGCTCCAAAAAGGCTCGGTCTCTGCACGCTGGCCGGACGGATGAGGATCTGTTCGGGGTTGACGACATACTTGCTTCGCAACCGCGCCCGAATTACCGGTTCGATTATCGACCACGCGCCCGTAATGTTCCCACCGACGACGACTGCTTCCGGATAGAGGCCGTGGACGAGGTTGCTGATACCTTCGCCGAGATATTCCGCCGTTATGTTTATCGACTCGAGAGCGATCGGATCGCCACTTCTCGCGCGGGCTATAAGATCC
>JBDTSA010000004.1:0-17334 GCA_039931335.1 Acidobacteriota bacterium | reverse complement strand
GACTGTCGTTTCTTTATATTCCGGCAACAGGTACGCGACGGTCGTAGTGATCGCAGAAAGATCGGCACCGAACTGGAAATTCGCCCAACCGGCGTAGCCGCGGAGTTGGATGCTGTGCTTTGCGTAGTCTTCCTTTCCGGTTTTCCAGTCGATGATGTTGAGCCGGCCCTCGACCGGGAAAAGAAAATCGACCTTGCAATACGCTTTCTGATTGTCGATGCGGCACTCGCCGAAGCGGTTGTTTTCCTCGAACTCGATTATCCAATCTTCCTTTGAGACGAGGGCCTCTTCGAATAACCATTGGAGACGATCGCTGAGAAGAAAGTTTTTCATCGCGACGGCGACGGGCTGGAAGATCTCGGTTTCGAAATCGATGGCGTCGCGCTTTCCGTAGTAGACGTCTTCGAAATTCTTTTCCTTGCAGACGTCGAACGTCAGCCGCCGAGCGTAGTCGTAAAACTTTTCACGATCGATCTCTTCTGCAGACTTTTGTAAGCGACTCAACAACGCCTGGATCAATTTGTGGCTGATGTTGCCGATCTCGAGCGGGACCGTCGTGAGGTCTTTGAGATGCGCGATCTTCGCGACATTCTCGATGTCGCGTTTACGATAGTACTCGTAGTAATACTTTCGCTTGCACTGCTGAAAAGTGTTGTAGCGCGAGTACGACCATCCGAGAATGTCAGTGAACTCGAACTTGCGGAGACGATTGTAATAACTGGACATGGGATCGACGGTGATGAGTTAAATTAGCACGAACAGTTGTCGGTTGTCAGTGGTCGAAGGGGTGGTGCGAGATCTTCGAGGCAGAGATGTTTTTTAAACGCGGATTAGGCGGATTTGGCAGATTGGGGCGGATCTGAAAAATTATATCCGGCTTTGTCCGCTCAATCCGCCGAATCCGCGTTAAAAAAAACTGGTACAAAGAGCTTTACGAAACATAAGAGCACCGATGCGAATCCATATCCGTTTTGCTATAAAATCACGGTATGAAAAGAAAGCTTCTCTTACTTACTACCTTCATATCCTTTGCGGCGGCCGGGTGCGGCGGGGCGAGCGATCAGGCGGCGAATACGACACCGGTCGCGAATCCAGGGAACGCAGTCTCTGGAACGGCGCAAAAGGCGCCGACGGTTACACCAACGCCTGATAAAACTCCGGAAGCGGAAGAAACGAAGACCGTCACAGTAAGATTCCCGACCGGTGCGACTGAGGCGAGTTACACCGACAGTTTTGCGGGTTACGGCACGATCGATTACAAATTCGACGCAAAGGCCGGCCAAAACTTGACGGCTGAGATCACAAGCTCGGACCGTAACAAAGCGATCCTCACGGTCATGCGTAACGGAGTGGCCGTTGACGATGACTCATCGACGGTGCAGGGGTGGACGGGATTACTGCCATCTAGCGGAAGCTATGTCATCCGTATTGGCCAGATGCGTGAAGACGCCCGGAGTGGTAGTGCTCCGGTTAAATTCGGTTTGAAAATACAAATTGTTAATTGAGGGACGAGAGACGAGAGACGAGAGACTACAAATGAGGGATCATCTCGTTGTCTCGTGTGATTCGTGGCTACGTTCGAGAAAGCCGGGAGCCACGAACCACGAACAACGAACGACGAACCACGAAAGACGAACTACTGTGTGTATTTCTCCGTCACTTGCCGAAAGTGATATCCCATCGCAGCGAGTGTCAGGCCGTGTGCGAAGTCCCGTGTGTGATGACGCAGAAGCTTATAGAAATAGCTCCAAAACTCGCGGCGTTCGCTGTCGCGGATGCCTAGCGTGAGAATCAGATTGAAGAACGAGCTGAGGTCTCCGCGAATATTTACCTGCCGCGGTTCGATTCGGTTCTGATGAAAGCGCGAGAGACAATCCAGGGCGCGCTTGTAGTACTCGCGCGGGCTGTAGATGTTTCGGATGACCTGTTTGTATCCTTCGACGAGCCGGGCCGTGTCCATCCGCGGGACGAAATTGATGGTGCAGTCGGTGTTGTTACCGGTCGCGACGTCGAGCAGGCGGCCTTCCTTTTGCAGACGCCGCCACAATTGCGTATCGGGCAATGCAACGAGTAGACCGACCATCGCTAGTGGGATGCCACTTTCGCGTATGAATTTCATCTGCAGCTCAAAAATATCTTCAGGGTCGCTGTCGAATCCGACAATGAACCCGGCCATCACTTCCATCCCGTAGCTCTGGATCTTGTGGATCGACTCGAGCAGATCGCGTCGCGTGTTCTGCCCTTTCTGCGCTTTCTTGAGGCTTTCCTCAACCGGTGTTTCAATGCCGAGAAATACACGACGGAATCCGGCTTCCTCCATTTGTTGAAGAAGCGCGTCGTCTTCGGCGAGATTGACGCTCGCTTCGGTGATGAACGAGAACGGAAACTCATTCGCACGTGACCACTCGATGAGGTCGGGCATGAACAGCCGCACGTTTTTCTTGTTGCCGATGAAATTATCGTCGACGATAAAGACGAGCCCGCGCCAGCCCGTCGCTTTTAGCGTGTCGAGCTCGGCGAGCATCTGCTGATTGGATTTCGTTCGCGGAACGCGACCATAGATCTCGATGATGTCGCAGAATTCGCAACTGAACGGACACCCGCGAGAGTACTGCACATTCATCGCGCTATAGTGCCGCATGTCGATCAGCGAAAAATCGGGAACGGGAGTTTCGGTGAGCGGCGGACGTTCGGCGGCTTGATAGATTCGCCGTGCGATGCCGAGCTCGAGATCGTGTATGAATTCGGGAAGTGTCGCCTCGGCCTCGCCGATGAATATGTGATCGGCATCGGGCATGCGCTCCGAGCTCGTCGAAACATATGGCCCGCCGACGACGATCCTTTTTCCCATCGAGCGAGCGAGCTCGACGACTTGTTCGAGCGATTTGTTCTGGACGATCATCGCACTAACCATTACGATGTCCGCCCATTCGATGTCGTCGGGCCATAGAGTCTCGACGTTCAGATCGACGAGACGTCGCTCCCAATCTTCCGGCAGCATCGCGGAGACGGTGAGCAGGCCGAGCGGGGGGAAAGCAGCCTGCTTGCCCTCGAACTTCAGCGCATGCCGAAAGCTCCAATACGTGTCAGGGAACTCCGGATAGACGAGCAGTACTTTCATATTATTTCCAACATAGTCCTTCCGCCCGCCCACATCAATACTTTTTTCTGGTTGTTACAAAACAAATACAAATCAGTGGTGAGGGACCAGTGACTCTTTTTGAATGCGGACTGGGCGGATCGGCGGGGATCGCACCGATCAGAACGAAATCTGTTTCAGATCCGTTTTCATCCGCCTCATCCGCATGATCCGCGTTCAAAAAACGCCGGCGGCGCAGACTTCAGCAAAGTGCAACATTCGGCGTGATCGAAGCGTAAGCGTGTCGAGGAATCCAAAATCATGTTTTGTCCGAAATGCGGATCGCAGAATGCCGATGAAACTACCTATTGTCGCGGGTGCGGCGCTGATCTGACCAATGTCGTGGCGCTCGTGACGGGGAAGGTCCGCGATTCGCCGGCGCTCGCGGAGAAACAGATCGATCTCTTCGCTTCGGGATTGCGTGGAGTAATGATCGGTGTCGGGTTCCTGATCGTGGCCGGAGTTTCGTTTGGTATATCGATTAAGCTCGCCATTATGGGTTTGTTTATGCTGGCGTTCGCGTCGTTCTTCATCGGGACGGGCGTTCCGCGTCTCTTGCAATCCCGCGCAATCAAGAAACTACGCGAACCCGAACATCCGAAACCGACGCCTGAACTCACGCCCGGGCAACCTGAGTATTTCAAACCGGCACGCTCGATCTACGAAACAGATGATCTGATCGGTGCACCGCGAAGCGTTACGGAAAATACTACGACGCATTTGAAGATGGGTGAAGAGTAGCGACGAGCTTCTCTCGCTAGTCCAGTCTGTCGCCTCCTGTCTCCTGTCTCCTGTCTCCGGTCTCTTTCTTATCCCCTAGTCAACATCAGGCCGGCGAGTGCGGCCGCGATGCACAGCACGAAACTTGCGATGCTGTAGGCGGCGAACATTCCGTAATTTTTATCGAGAAGCAGCTCGACATTCTCGAACGCGAATGCCGAGAACGTGGTGAACCCGCCGCAAAATCCCGCCGTCAAGAATATTCGCCAGTCGTGATGGAACCAGACATAACGTTCCGCGACGCCGACCGCGGCTCCCATCACGAAGCTGCCCACTATATTTACGAAGAAAGTTCCGAACGGAAATGTGTAGGGAAGAAAGCCGACGACAAGTGAGACCAGAAGGAAACGTCCGACACTGCCGAGCATTCCACCCAAGGCGACAAATAAAATATTCCTGCTCATAGTTCTCCTATCAACAGGCGTCATCAGCTAAAATAGCGGTTTGGTCGGGAAGACACCATTTCCCGGGGTTTGGGAAATATTAGCAAAAGCACGCGACTCCGGCGAGGCGTCAATGGAGATGTTGCCGAAGGACCTTTTCGAGCTTCACGAAGTCGATCGGCTTGTGCATCAATTCGTCGCACCCGGCTGCCTTTGCCCGTTCCTGGTAGAAATCGCCGAACGCGGTCAGACATAAGATCGGTACATCGGCGAGTTCGGTGGTTTCGCGCATGGCCCGGGCCGAGTCCAAGCCGTTAAGCACGGGCATGGCGATATCCATTAAAATGACGTCCGGTTTTTGCTCAAGGGCTATTTCGATTGCCTCGTATCCGTTCGTTGCTTCGATCACCTCGTACGTATTCAGTGCAAGGTAAGTCGCCATCATTGTCCGGATATCTTGGTTGTCTTCGACGATAAGTATTTTCTTGGCCACGTGTTTGTTCCCCTACGCTTGCCCTGCGGCAGAATGCGCGAACGCGTTCTCGTTCCCTTGGAGTACCTTAAGAACTCTGTGAAGCAAGGTTGGTGCCAGCGACTAGCAACTAGCAGTAAGCAATCAGCATTAGGCCGACGGAGTTACTTTGACGAAGCAAGACGTTCACGACGTCAGGTAGTGGACACCTTGAAAAGGTTGGGTGTGCTCCGTGCTTTCGCGTCTTCGGTGGAAATTTATAATAGCCTAAGTACGGAGGATACCAATAAGGAATATCGCAGCGCATTCGAAGGATGGCGAGCTAGTTGATGAAAATGAGGAGCACTCCGGACGGGTCCCAAACATGAAAGAGCTGAGTGTCGCCGATCATCTCCGGCTCTGACACGCGGGCATTGAAACTGCCGGTTTCTATCACGGACTTTGCATGTTCATACCATGCTCGAACATCGTCGACCCAGAACTGCATCATGAAGTTATCTGCCCACTCTTTAGCATAATAATTCTGGAGCCGAAATTCCGCGCTGCCGAGCTTGCAATCAAAGCTGCCGCCCCATGCTTCGGTCAGCTCAAACCCGAGCGCGGAATAGAACCTTTTCGACTCGTCGAAGTCTTTGGCCGGTGTGTAAACCTTTAAGCTTTTGATGGAGAGTTTCAACATGAGAAGTTAGCAATTCGCAAAGTTACTTTGAAACGCTGTGGGAATCAAGGCCTTCGCTCGATGACATTCCGTTCTGCGCGTAATTGTCGGAAACGAAATCCGCATTCCGCATTCCGCAATCCATAGTCGGGACGGTATTATTTTCACATCGATGCAGAAATCGCTTCTACAAGCATTGTTCGACGACGAAGAAGAGAAACGGCCGCTGAGCGTCTCCGAGCTGAACGCCCAAGTCAAGGGCGAGCTCGAGCGTCGTTTCCAGAACGTCTGGGTCGAAGGCGAGATCGTTAATTTTTCGGCTGCCAGATCCGGTCACTGGTATTTCAAGCTGCATGACGCGTCGTCCTTCGTCTCGGCTGCGTGCTATCGCGGATCGAATTCCCGCATCCGGTTTGAGCCGTTCGATGGTTTGCAGGTGCGCGTCCGCGGCCGCCTTTCGGTGTACGAACCGAAGGGCGAGTATCAGTTGATGGTCGAGTCGCTCGAACCCGTCGGCGACGGTGCTCGGCGCGTCGCGTTCGAGCAGATCAAATCGAAGCTCGCCGCCGAAGGTCTGTTTGATACGGCGTTGAAACGAGCCTTGCCTCCGTACCCCCGCCGTATCGGGGTCGTCACGTCGCCGACAGGGGCCGCATTCTTCGACATACTTCACGTCCTGTCGCGTCGTGCGCGTTCGGTCAGCATCATCTTGATACCGGCTCGTGTTCAGGGCGAGACCGCGGCGCTTGAGATCACACGCGCGGTGCAAATGGCAAACGAGTACAACGAACGTGCCGACTTCGCCGCGCGGATCGACACGTTGATAGTCGGACGGGGCGGCGGATCGAGTGAAGACTTATGGGCATTCAACGAAGAGCCGGTGGCCCGTGCGATCCGTGCGTCGGCGATCCCGGTCATCTCGGCCGTCGGGCACGAGGTCGATTTCACGATCGCCGATCTCGTTGCGGATCTTCGTGCTGCGACGCCTTCGGCCGCGGCTGAAATCGTCGCCCATCGTGAAGAAGATATTTGTTCGGCGCTCGACAGGCGTGCCGACGACCTCGTGCGAATCATGAACTATCGTCTGCTCGAGGCACGCTCGCGAGTGCAATCTCTTTCGATGTCGCCGGTCTTTGTCGAGACGCTGCAGCGAGCAAATGCGCGGCTCGATGCGATCTCTGCCCAACTTTCGCCCGCCCGACTCGCATCGAAGCTTGGCGATAGAAAGGCTGAGCTCGGGATGCTCGGTCAGCGCGCTAACTCGGCCGCTCGCGGGATGATCGATTCGAGATCGAAGTCGCTGAATATCTGCATGGCAAAGCTCGACGCACTTTCGCCGCTGGCAGTGCTGAAACGCGGATTCGCGATCGCCGAGAACGAGGCGGGCAACATTTTGTACGACGCGGAGCAGGTTTCCGTGGATGAGTTGGTGAAGATCAGTTTGGCGGTGGGAAGTTTTAAGGCAAAAGTGATCGCGAGCGATCGGTGAGATGTTTCTTTTCGTGTATTTCGTGTGATTTGTGGTTAGGTTTTGAAGAGGGAACCACGAAATACGCGAAAAACACGAAGCAGAAAAGAAGACCTACATGACGAAATTCCTCGACAGTGCGACGGCGGAAAAGGAAGCTCCGGGCTTTGGCGGATACAGCGGAGCTGCGAGCCCGGCGAAACCGCGAAAGCTCGTGCTAAGGATCTTCGGCGTATTGGCGGCGATATTTATTTTCGGCTTTGTGGGCGGTTATCTTTACTGGCAGAGCTTCAAGAACACGCCGCAATATTCACTTGCGTTGCTCGTCGATGCGGCACGCCGCAACGATCAGGCAGAAGTCGATCATTTTGTCGCGGTCGATAGTATCGTCGATGAGTTCATGCCGCAGATAACGGGCAAGGCAGTCGAGATTTATGGACGGGGGTTGCCGCCGCAGACGATCGCACGAGTTGCGAGAGTCGCGACTCCCGTCATGCCGGCATTGAAAGAGCGGGCCCGCGTGCAGCTTCCGAACCTTATCCGAAAGAAGACAAAGCGCTTTGAGAGCGTGCCGTTTGCGGCGCTGGTTCTCGGGGCGGGCCGGTATCTGGATATCAAGGAGAATGGCGATACGGCGACTGTTCGAAGTAAGTTGCCGGAGCATTCCTTTGAAGTTAGAATGCAGCGCAGCGGCAGCGAATGGAAGATCGTCGGGGTGCGTGACGAAGCGCTTGCAACCGAGATCGCGCAAAAAGTCGGGCAGGAGATAATCGCGGTCGCTGCGAACGGGGGTGCCGATGCGGCCGGCGATCGGCTCGGTATCCGAAATCTCAATACTTTGTTGCAGCAGGCGGAAGAGATCTTTCGATAGGTTAACCGCGGAGACCGCGGAGATCGCGGAGGAAGAAATAACTGCGTCCTCTACGTACGGCGCATGCTCTTGCGTTAAAATAAACTCCCTTTATGGCAAAAACTTTTGAATCATCACTCGCCGAGTTAGAGAAGATAGTCGAGCAACTCGAGAACGGCGAATTATCGCTCGAGGAAAGCCTGAAGCTTTTCGAAACTGGTGTGAAACTTTCGCGCGAATGCCGTGAGCGTCTGAGCGACGCCGAGCGTCGTATCGAAGTACTGATGAAGGATGGAGATGGGAAGTTGAGTCTGTCCGAACTTTCGGCCGATTCGCCCGCCGTCCCGAACGAGCCGCCTCCGATAAAACGAATCGTCTTCGACGATAACTAGGTCAGCGCCTCGCAACCGTCAGCACAGCAAGCGCGGCGAACGTCACAACGACCAATCCTAAACATAATATAGACACGATCGCGGTATAAATAATTATTCCGGTCGTATTATCTTTGCCGCTCTTGCCGTTTTACTTGTATCCGCACGACGTGCACTTTACGTGCGTCAGCATCTTAGGTCCGAGAATTCCGCCCCACCATGTGAATTTCAGTTTTGCGGCCGGGCCGCCGCACTTCGGGCACGGAACATAATCAGTCGTCGCCATGATCTTGTTTGATCAAAATGAAATACCGCCGTCCGGTCGAGAACCAAACGGCGGCAATAGCGCGAAATGTTTTAGCGTCGCGAGCTAAAAATGCTGAGGATGTACCAGAACAGCAACGCGATGCTCGCGAACAGGGTCAGCGATGCCGCGACGTGCTGATTCGTGTTGAAGCGATGGAGAACGTTCGACGTTTCATAGAGGATCGCCGATCCGGCAAATGCGACCATGATAAACGCGAAAACATTCCCGATCGAAAATCCAAACAGGGCGCTCGCGATGATAAAGCCCAGAGCCGCAAACCCACCGATCGCGAGTATCGGCCCGAGGAACGAAAAGTCACTCCGAGTGATGAACACTGTCGCGGTTATCCCGAGAAACAGTCCTAGCGAGACCGTACCAGCCTTCAATAACAGCACGAACGGATCGTCGGCTCTCAGCGCCGCAATTGTAATGAGTGGAACGAAGATCACGGCCTCGGCCACAACGGCGAGAGCTAATCCTAGGATCTGCGTCCCCTTTGAAGTCTCCGACGTCGCCCAATTACGCGCGATGTACGACACGAACATGAACAGCCCGAGGACGAGGAGCCAGCCGATCGCGCCGCCACTGAAAACGACGGTGGCAATCAACTCAGCCGCGCCGGATACGAACAAGAAAGCCTCGACGACAATGAAGCCGAGGATTGCCGCGGCGAGCAGAAGATAGGTCTTGCGGATGAATTGTGCCCGTTCTGCGGGCAACGCATCCGCCGCTGAATTTCCGAAAGTACTTGTAAATTCTTCCATTTATTTTTAGTTAAGTGCTGGCCCGATGACTGCATCCGAAGCCGCAACATCCCTTACGATCTGAAGACCCGTGATGTTCCTTTCAGAACTATCAGGCGTTCGAGCTGTCCGCTCGCCCTACCTCAGCTGTCTTCGCAGCGATGATATCTATCTTATGAATTTTCGGCGGCTCAGCCAAAAGCTCACCTGCCTTTGCCATCAGGGCTTCGGCAACCTTGCCGTTAAGGTGTGCGTCGCGGCCCTCATCTCCTTCGAAGGTGTCAAAGATGCCGAAATTTGATTCGCTCATCTTGATCGCGTACCACGTAACGGTCAACGGCTCTTCGTTTACGAGAGCGAGTCCAGAATTAAGAAATGCTTCGACTTCCGCTTCCTTGCCGGGCTTTGCGTTCAGTTCGACCCATAATGATTTTTTGACCATAAAATCCTCCTTCAAATGCAAGTTTCGATTAGGAGCCAAGAATATTGTTTGAACGGGAAAAAAGCAATAGTTAGGACGGCCACGAGCCGGGTTTGCGGAGCTGCATGCACAGTTCTTGACCGATCGACGGAAATAGGGAAGCTCCGATCTGGTTGAAACGTATCCACGCCGCGTAATTTTCGAGCTTGCTGCCTTTCTTTCGGAGAAGCGCGGTGCCCGTCAAATATTCGACGACAAATCCGGTTCGTGTCGCCAGATCCGTAAGCCGCTCGCTGTCGAAAACGTGGATGTGCTGTCCGTGAACGCGACTGCCGTTGGCGAGCTGCTTTTGAAATTGTTTCTCGCGGAGCCGGGCGATGAATTTAGGCGCGGTCGGAACTCCGACGAGCAGCATGCCGCCAGGCTTCAGAAGACGAAAGATCTCGCCCATTGCGAAATCGGGACGCGGAAGGTGTTCAAGCACATGTGAGCAGATCGCGATATCGGCGGTCGCATCGGAAACCGGAAGTCCTTCGTCGAAATCAGCCTGGATTCGCTCGTCGTAATTCGCGAGCTCGACATCGGGCCGGTTGATGTCGATATCAAGCCCGATCCATTTTGCGCCTTCGATCGGAGGAATAAATCGCTTGATGATCCCGCGGTCGCACCCGACATCGACGATGGTCGGTGGATGTTCGAGCCGGACCACCTCTTCGTCGATCACTCGAGCAAGCCACCAGTACCGCAGGGTCCGGACCGGATAGCGCCGCTTGTTGAGCTCGGCGGAGAAAGGGAAGTCGGCGCGGTGCGTCTCGTCGTTCTTATCGATCGAGTCGAGCGGTTCGTGAACGAACCGAAATCGGCCGTAGTTTTTCTTGTCGTTGGTTGAGCTCACCGTTTGAAAACGAAGTCGAATGATAAAAGAAAACGCGAGCCAGACTGATTCCGGCTCGCTCCTGTTTAAAGCCATTAGATCTCAGATCTCAACCCGACGTGCGAAAACTCAGAAGCCAAAATCCGAAAGCCAAAATCGGGGCCTACTCGCCTTTCGCAACCGCCTTCGTCTCTTCGGCGGGTTCCGGACGCGGTGTTGCGAGCCCGAGCTCCGGCGATCGCCAGAGGTTCGAAACAAGCAGCTCGCGGATGAACGTCATCTCTTTCGGCAGACGATCGTAGAGCTTGAAGAACAGATCATCGTGCATCGCGATCTCTTTCAGCCACATATCGCGATCTATGTGCATGACGCTGTCGAACTGCTCACGCGAGAAATCGAGACCACGCCAATCAAGGTGTTCGTAACGCGGCATCCATCCGAGCGGCGTTTCCGTTCCCATTGACTTGCCGCGAGCTCTCTCGACGATCCATTTCAGGATACGCATGTTTTCACCGTAGCCCGGCCATGCGAATTTTCCGTCCTCGTCCTTGAGGAACCAGTTGACGGAAAAGATCCGCGGCGGATCGGGGAGTTGGCGTCCGAAGTTGAGCCAGTGCGAAAAGTAATCGCCCATGTGATATCCGGCGAACGGTAGCATCGCGAACGGATCGCGCCGCACCTCGCCGATGTTCCCGAAGGCGGCGGCGGTCATCTCCGAGCCCATCGTCGCAGCCATATAAACGCCAAACGCCCAATTGAAAGATTGCTGGACAAGCGGGACGACCGAGTTGCGGCGTCCACCGAAGATAAAGGCGGAGACCGGAACGCCTGTCGGATCGTCAAAATTTTCATCGACGACCGGGCACTGAGTGATCGGCGCCGTGAAGCGAGCATTCGGGTGCGCGGCTTTGGCTTCACTTGCCGGCGTCCAATCGTTACCTTGCCAGTCGATCGCATGTGCCGGAGGTTCGCCGTCTATGCCTTCCCACCAGATGTCGCCGTCGTCGGTCAAGGCTACGTTCGTAAAGATCGTGTTCTCCTTGATTGACTCCATCGCGTTCGGGTTTGTCTTGTAGTTTGTCCCCGGTGCGACGCCGAAGAATCCGAATTCGGGATTGATCGCTCGGAGCTTCCCATCCTCATCGGGCTTGATCCACGCAATGTCGTCACCGACGGTCGTAACTTCCCATCCTTCTTCCTGAAACGGTTTTGGCGGGATAAGCATCGCGAAATTCGTCTTACCGCATGCCGACGGGAACGCTGCACAGACATAATCCTTTCGTCCGTCTGGCGATTTCACGCCGACTATCAGCATGTGCTCGGCGAGCCAGCCTTGCGCGCGTCCGAGCGTCGATGCGATCCGCAGCGCAAGACATTTCTTACCAAGCAGCGCATTGCCGCCGTAACCGGAACCGTAGCTGACGATCGAATTTTCTTCCGGGAAGTGGACGATGTACTTATCTTTCGGATCGGGAGAGCACGGCCATGCGACGTCTTGCTGGCCTTCGGCGAGCGGCATCCCGACCGAGTGGAGGCATTTGGTGAATTCACCGTCGCCTAATGCGTCGAGCGCCGGCTTGCCCATCCGCGTCATGATCTTCATGTTTACCGCAGCGTATGCAGAATCGGTGATCTGCACGCCGAACTGCGATATCGGCGAGCCGATCGGGCCCATGCAGAACGGCACGACATACATCGTTCGTCCTTTCATCGTGCCGAAAAATTTCTTTTTGAGGATCGCCTTCATTTCCGTCGGCGCCATCCAGTTGTTTGTCGGTCCGGCGTCGCCCTTTGCACGCGAGCAGATGTACGTGCGATCTTCGACTCGCGCGACATCCGACGGATGCGACCGCGCCAGAAAGCTATTCGGACGTTTTGCCGCGTTCAGCTTGATGAACGTTCCGGCATCGACCATCTCCTGGCAAATCCGGTCGTACTCTTCCTGCGATCCGTCGCACAAGTAAATGCTGTCCGGCTCACACAGCTCGACCGCGTCCTCGATCCAAGTCCGCAGCTCTTCGTTCTTAATATGTTCCGGGATCGTATCGTTAACCATATTCTCGGGGTTCTCCTGAGATAATCTCCTGATTAAAATTGTTTGAATTGCGATTTAAATAAAAATAAACGAGCAATTAGGACTCGTTTTCGAAAGAATGGGGATAGGTTATCACAGGATTAATAAAAGGTTAAGAGATTGGGTTGTTTCCTCACGATTTGTTAAGTAATTTCAAAGCGCATGGCTCGGGACGCGATGGTGTGGTATTGCGGCGGTTGCGTCGTTCGATGGAATTGGTTTTACCAATTATTGCGGTTTCCACGATGCTGAGCGGGTGCCTTCACGATCGGGACTGGTTTTCCGGCCAAGCGAGAGTTAGCGACGACGATACTGCCGCAAAGTATGACCTATGACCGTCGCAATTATAATCCCGCCGCCCAGAACCGCCCATCTCGATGGTCTCTCGCCGACAAACAAAAACACCCAGACCGGATTGAGGAGCGGTTCGATGAAGCCGATGATGCTGGCGTCGAGCGGGCGCGTGCCGCCGGTAACTCCCTTGATGAAGAGGACGTACGAGATTCCGATCTGGACTATGCCGAGGAACGCGACGGATGAGATGTCGGTGAGGTTCATCACGGGAACTGCCGCAATGCCGGATGGAAGGGTCAGTATTGCGAGTAGGAAGTTGCCGTAGATGACGGCGATGGCGGGATTCATTTGAGAGACGGGAGACGAGAGACGGGAGACGGGAGTCTGTTGAGACGAAGGGTTTGGGTCTCCGCCTTCGTAAAGGTTTACGGCCGAAGCGGGTAACCCGGGCGCTACCGCTCCCGGTTCTGACTCTTGTCTCTTGTCTCTTGTCTCCTGTCTTCCGCCCGCCCGAGGGTGTTTCAAGAGCATGATGTAGAGCCCGAGAAATAAGCCGGAAAACAACGCTGCGATGTTGCCTTGATAATCGGCGATCTCGAGCTTTCCGACAAAGAATAGGCTCATCCCAGCAATGCAAAAAATTACGGTCACGAGGTCGCGCCAGTGAAATTTCTCGCCGATGACGAACGGTGCGAGGATCAGAATGTAGATCGGTGCGGTGTACTGAAGAAATATCGCGTTCGCCGCCGTAGTTTTTTTTGTCGCCCAAACAAAAAGAAACAGAAGGGTTGCGTAGATGATCGATGTAAGTATGCCGAAACCATCTATTCTCAGCCCCTGTTTTCGAGTTAAAATAGCGACGGTGATACCGGCGAGAAGCGATCTGAAAAACGTCACCTGATACGCATCGAGTGATGTTAATTTAATGAACAGGCCGCCAGTACTCCACAGCAAAACCGCGATCACAACATAGGCGACCGGTGGCAATTGCGTGTCGTGATTTGGTGCGGTCATCTGAATCGAAAAAAAGTGGCAACGCACAAAAAGTTTTGAGCTTCTTAGTGCCACACCCGCAATTTGACCTCATTCTGAAAAGCAAAATTGCGGCTGACAAAAGACGTAATTATACAGGCATTAGAACGCTCATGGCGAAACAGCGAGATCGCGAGCGCGGAGAGAGGGCCCGGGAAGAGAACTCACATCGGGTCCTAACTAGAAGGAATTCACTTACTAGAGGAAACTGATATGATCAAAAATTCCTTGAGCTTTTTTCTTACTTCATTCGCCGTTGTCCTTGGCCTCGTCTCAGTTTCATTTGCGCAGTCTGAATCGAACCATCACGCTCTGAGCTTGCCGGCAGCCGGGGTACCTGTCACGGCTAAGGCAGATTTGTCTAACATTAAGATCGGAAATTTCGGTCAGATGGACGAGCGATTTTTTCGCGGAGCACAGCCGATTGAAAGTGACTATCAGTCGCTGAAAGATATCGGCGTGACGACCGTCATCGATCTTCGCAACGACCCGATGGCTTACGAAAAAGGTGCGGTCGAGGCGCTCGGTATGAAGTATGTCAATATTCCGATGAGCGGCTGGAAGAGCCCGCTGCAAAAGGATATAGACACGTTCCTTGAATTGGTTAACGATCCGGAGACGGGTACGTTCTTCGTTCATTGCAAAGCCGGGATCCATCGCACCGGCGTCGTTGGAGCCGCATATCGGTACACCAAGTATAATTGGGGTTACGATCAGGTCTTCAAAGAGATGAAGAATTACAACTACTCGAACGGTCTCGTTCACGGAAAGCTCGGCTCATTTGTCAAGAAGTGGGGCCAGCGTCGAGTTGACGAAAATGGTATTTCACCGGCTCCGTCGGTCAGTACGCCTACCTCTGCGATCTCGTCGCCTATCACTGCATCGCGGTCCACCGAGAACTAAGGTAAGGATAAGTTATGGGAAGAAGGCCGAGCAGATCATCTGCCCGGCTTTTTCGCGAGAAGGGCTTTATTGATAAATATCGCCAGCCGATTTCGCCTTTGACCACTGAATTTTTTCGACGTTGGCGTCCGCTCCTAAGATCCGGTCGCTCATTTCATCTGTTCGCATGCTCAGCGGCAGGTTCAAATAATAAACGATCGATCCAATGTTGCCATCCTTCTCCGGATCCGGCGGGTCAATTTCGCGAACCTCCGCGTCCAATTTTCTTCGCTTGAAGATTTTCTGGAGAATCTGCTGAGTACGATCGGTATCGCGCGTCTTTATCGTCAATTCCATCGATCTGAAGATGCTTTGCTGCTCGTTGAACTCCAGCAGCCATAACAATGCGAGCGCGAAAAGACAGAGCGCGATCCCAAGCTCCCAGCGGCCGACGCCCGCTGCGAGACCTAGGGCCAAACTGATCAGAAGTACCGTTATCTCTTTCGGGTCGCGAATGTTCGTACGAAATCTGACAAGCGACGCGGCGGCGAATATCGCAAACGCACGCGCAGCGCTGTCACCGACGACCATCATCAGCGCCGCGGCGACAACCGCGAGCAATATCTGCGTCTGCGAAACAAACAGACTTCTCCGAAATAGCGGCACATCCTGCCGCGGACGAAAGGCCAGGATTCCAGAAAGAATGACGGCTAATAAGAGACGTAAAACTATTTGAAGTCCCGCTTCCGATCTGCTCAAGGATTCAAACTCGGTGTTGCTGGACACGGCATCGCTCGCCGCCGCGATAAACGGGTTGTCGCTCGCTGCAGAAGCAGCGTTCGTGGCCGCGCGGCTAGCGGTACCTAGTTGGGGAGACCCGCCGCCTCTGTTCAGCATCAAAACGAGGGCAAGCAGTACACCGCCAACAATCGCAACGAGAACCAAACGTCGTGTATTTTTCATCGTGTCACTTTAGAGCCAAGTTCGACCCGACCGCTCGATCGAGTTCGTCGATCTTGTTCTTAACCGCCTTAGTGAAAACATCGACATCAGCCGGGGCGTAATTCGCCGCCCGGAAGACATCGCGGATCTGCTCATCACTTAGCTTGTTCAAGAGGTTCGATAGCCAACGCGCTTCGGCAACCGTGATCCCTTTCATCAATCCTCGATTCTTCCCCTTGAATGCAAGTCGGACCTCGCCGCGTTTAACTTCCTTTATGAATCGCGTCTTGACGTAGTGTTTTGAACTTCCGGTCTTGCGACCGAGTCGGAAAAAGATCGGTAGGTTGTTGTTCCCAAGCTTTCCGAACGTGGCACCGAGATCGCTGACGATGTAATAGTTTTCTCCGTTCGTATGGAGTACTTCGTTTTGAAGATCCAGAAGGTCCCAGTTGGTCATGAACGCCATCATCATCTTCAAGCCCTGCAGTTCCTTTGTCCCGACAAATGGATTGCTCTTCCACTTCCATTCGCCTGCTCGTTTTACGTCATCAGGGCGAGCTTCGAGACGAACATTCTTGAAAGTTCCTTTGCCGGGGATCGTCAGGGACGGAACAAGATAGTTGATCTCGGTCTTGTAACCGAGGCCGTAGAGCAGACGAACCGCCGCAGTTTCCGGCTGAGCTTCACTGCCAAGCTTTGCGATCCAGATGCGGCCGCTGCCGTCACTGATCCGATACTTTTTGTTATGCCCGCGTTTTTCTTCTTTTATTAATTTGATACTGCTGAGATCGGGCTTCATTTCGTCACCGCCCGGGCCTTCGTAAAGATCCAGCGAACGAATGTCCACCGGTTCCCACATTACTGCTCTACCGCTCGGCAGTGCTTTGGCAGATTTGCCTTTCTTTTGCGCATACCCACTGGTCGCAAGCGATAGAAAGAGCAGAAAGTAGATCGCCGCCAGTCGCGGCATCTGATATTTAGACATTGGATTCCCCTCTGTGTTCTTTGTGCTTCACTAGATCCTGTTGTCGAAGCTCACCACGTTCGAATGCTTTTGAAACGAAAGCTGAGCATTAAAAGGCTCGGCGTCCTTAACGTCCGGACGGCGATAACTGCCGTCAGCCTGTAGCTCACTAGATTTTTCGTTGTCACGCAGATACGACTCAAGATAGTGTTCCTTCAGGAACCACTTAATCCGGTCGTCGGCGATCGGCGTCAATACCTCAACCCGACGGTCTAAATTTCGCGGCATCCAATCTGAACTGCCGATGTAGACTTCGCTATGACCGCCGTTCTCAAAATAATAGACACGACTATGTTCGAGCAGCTGTCCGACGATGCTGCGGACGCGAATATTTTCCGACATGCCCCCAACACCGGGACGCAGTGTACAAACCCCTCGGATGATGAGATCGATCTGAACGCCGGCCCGCGACGCGTCGTAGAGTGCATTTACGATCTCAGCATCCGCCAGCCGGTTGATCTTCGCCGTGATCCGGGCCGGAATACCGCGCTTTGCATTTTCAGCCTCGCGACCGATGAGCTCGATCATCCGCCGTCGCAGATTGATCGGCGCGACGAGAAGTTTGCTAAAGTTCTCACGCTGCGAATAGACGGTAAGGTAATTGAACAGCTCGGTCGCAT
>JBDTSA010000003.1:0-18062 GCA_039931335.1 Acidobacteriota bacterium | reverse complement strand
CGGGATGTTCTCGTTCACCGAATGGGGAATGCAGGGTGCCCTCTACCAGATGCTGAGTCACGGTGTTTCGACCGGAGCGCTGTTCCTGCTCGTCGGTTTCATTTACGAACGTCGTCACACGCGTCAGATCTCGGACTTCGGCGGGCTCGCGAACGTGATGCCGATCTACGCGACGATCTTTGTGATCACGTCGATGTCGTCTGTTGGGTTGCCGTTCCTGAACGGATTCGTTGGCGAATTTCTGATCATGCTCGGGATGTGGAAATCGAATGCGCTCGATACAGTAACCTGGCTTAATTGGAACTGGAATTACGTCGCGACGATGCTCGCCGGAACCGGCGTCATTTTCGCTGCGGTGTATCTACTCTGGATGATCCAACGCGTTTTCTTTGGAAAGGTGACGAACGATAAGAACCGTTCATTGAAGGATCTGAGCTGGCGCGAGATCGGGTTGATCGCTCCGCTCCTCGCCCTGATGGTCTACATGGGCGTATATCCGAAACCGTTTCTTGATACTTCCGAAGCATCGGTCAAAGCGATCCAGGAGCGCGTCGTGCACCAGGCCGGCGGAACGGTCGATCACGCAAAAGAAGTACGACCGGCTTTCTAGCCTGTCGATCCGCGGGCCGGAAAGCCTGCTACACATTTTCTATGGAATTAGTTACTCCGAACGTAAACATCACAATTATCCTGCCGGAGTTGATCGTCGCGATCGCCGGTATCATCGCGATGGTTTACGACAGTTTCTTTCCGTCAGATCGAAAGGTCACGGGGATCATTTCCTTGGCTGGGCTCGCGCTTTCCGGGGTTTTTCTTGCTGACGCGTGGGTTGGCGGATCCTATTTGACGCCGCTCTTCGGCCAGAACTGGTCCGGGAATTTCGAACCCGGATCGTGGGGCGGAATGATCGCGTACGATAATCTCCGGCTCGGTTTCTCGTTCGTCTTCCTTCTCGTTTCGGCAATGACGATCCTCATCTCGACCGTCTGGGTCGAGCGTGAGAATGTTCCGTCCGGCGAATATCATGCGCTCTTGATGTTCGCAACGTTCGGGATGATGCTGATGGCGTCGGGTAACGATCTCGTCGTCATCTTCCTCGGCCTCGAGACTCTTTCAATCGCGACCTACGTTATGTGCGGGCTTCGACGCGGCGATCTGAAATCCAACGAATCGGCGATGAAGTATTTCATTCTCGGTTCGTTTGCGTCGGCGTTCCTGCTCTACGGCATGGCATTGGTTTACGGAGCGACCGGCTCGACGAACATTCCCGAGATCGCGGCGCGCGTTGCGAATGCAAACTTCCCTGCCCTGCTTCTTGTCGGAGCCGCGATGATGGTCGTTGGGTTTGGTTTTAAGGTTGCGACCGCACCCTTTCACGTCTGGACACCTGACGTTTACGAAGGAGCCCCGACACCTGTCACCGGATTCATGGCAGCCGGGCCGAAGGCCGCTGCGTTTGCTTCATTCGTGCGTGTTTTCGTTCTCGGATTTCCGCTCGTCGCCGGTGTTCAGGCGTCGGGTTATTTGCACGATTCGTGGATGACTGCGCTCACCGTAATGGCGATCCTTTCGATGACCGTCGGCAACATCGTGGCGATCATGCAAACGAACGTGAAGCGGATGCTCGCCTATTCCTCGATCGCTCACGCGGGCTACGCAATGGTTGGATTCATTGGCGCGGGAGCTGCTAGATCGACTGTCGCCCGCGACGAGGCGATTGCGTCGGTCGCGTTCTACATGCTGACGTACGCGATCACGAATCTCGGAGCGTTCGCGATCGTCACCCTTCTCGGCCAAAAGAACGATCGGCGGACCGAGTTCGAAGATTACAACGGGATCGGTTTCAAGTCTCCGGTGCTTTCTTTCGCACTATCGTTGTTCATGCTTAGTTTGCTCGGCCTGCCGCTAACTGCGGGGTTCATGGGGAAGGTTCTTGTGTTCAGGCCGGCACTCGAAGCCGGAAGCACGATGCTCACCCTTCTCGTCGTCATCGCAGTCGTCAATACGGCGGTCTCTGCATACTATTATCTTCGTCTGATCGTCGTCATGTTCTTCAAAGAGCGCACCTCGGATTGGCTTCAACCTAAGATACCGTTCGGTCTGGCAGCTGCGTTGACCATCGCCGTTATCGGTGTGCTGTATTTCGGAATTTTCGCGGGCGGCGTGATCGATAGATTCGCACAGCCTCCGCAGTCCACGCGAATCGCATCAAAATAAGCGCGCGATGTTTCAAGAGGTTGACATCACTACGTGGAAGCGAAAGGCGACATACGAATTCTTTCGCGATTACGAAGATCCATTTTTTAACATTGCAGCGAACCTCGACGTCACAAACCTCTATCGATTCTGTAAAGAAAAAAATCTTGCTTTTTCTCTTGCCGCTCTGTTTCTTTCGCTTGAGACGTCGAACGAGATCCGTGAGTTTCGACTTCGGATGATGGGAGAAACAGTCGTCGAGTTTGATCGTGTCGAGGCGACGCAGACGATCCTTAACGATGACGAGACGTTTTCGTTTTGTTATTTTCCGATGCAGGACGATATTTTCGAATTCAACCGCACGGGGAAGATCGCGCGGGAGAAGTATAAGGCTCTGAAAACTTTTGATGTCGAGGCGGAGCGTATCGATCTGATCTACTATTCCGCAATTCCGTGGATATCATTCACAAGCTTCAAACACGCCAGCCGTCAGAATAACCGGCAGACGGTTCCGCGAATGGTGTTCGGGAAGATATTTGACGATGGGCCGCGACGCAAGATGCCGTTTTCGGTCGAAGTTCACCACGCATTGGTCGACGGTGTCCATGTCGGCAAATTCTTCAACTTGTTCCAGGCGAAACTCGACGCGGTAAGATAGAGCGGGCCCGCAATTCGATGTAGATGAAGAACGATCTCGAAATCTCTACCGAGCCGATGCCGGCAATCTACGCGGAAAAGATCCGCACGCTCCGCACTCGATCGTGTTCGCTTGAGATCCCCGAACGCGAAAACGACGTCTTCATTCTTCACACGCTTCTCGGTATAGAGCTGAAAGTCGGAAGAAGGCGTTTCGCGTCGCCCGATCTCGCAACCGCTCGCTACATGCGGGTCTTTGCCCGGCTCGGATGTCGCTCATTTGCGATCCCATACGACATCACAAAGATCTCGACCCTTGCCGATGAGCTTGAAACCGCATGGCAGCTCTCGCTTTTGACGCTGGAGACGAGCTCGGCAGGCGGCACCGACCGAGAACTAAAACGTAATCGGAGCCGTCTCTTCAAATCGATACGTTCACGGATCGCAGAGATCGGTCCCGGCGATCGTATGCCGGAATTCAATCTATCGACCAAGCAAAGGAAGACTTGATATAATCATCTTAATTTCGGAGATCGGTGTTTCGACTTTCGAAGATTGTTAGCTAAAATTAGCACCTATGTTTGACGCGGCCGTCAAAACGACGTTTTCAGAAGATCTGCCGTTTCCGTACAACCGGAGAGCGTTTTGCGCGTATGAGCCGATCGAAAAACGGATCAGGCACGCCCGGGTGTTAATCGTCAACTGCCTTTTACGATACGAGTCCGATCTTTCGCCTCTCGCCGTGACGGATTGGAAGGATACACTTGAAAGCAAATTGCGGTTCGAGCGAAAGGTATCGTCGCTTGCGTGCAACAACATCGCTCAGAATCTCATTCGCCTCGTTCAGAATCCTAAGACCCTCACAGTTCATTTATCCGAGGTGGCCCAGGCAGCCCGCGACTTCGGACCGGATGCGATTGTCTTGAGCGGCACCTTCGCCGATTTCGATTATTACAACCAGGCCCATCTCGAATCGTTCCGCGAGTTCATAACGGAGACGAAGATTCCGGTTCTAGCGATCTGCGGTTCGCATCAGCTCGTCGGACTTTCGTTCGGCGCTCATCTCAAGACACTCGACGATCTCGAACTCGCTAAAAAACGAAGCGGTCGTGTGCTCGAATATCAGTACAGGTTCGTCAAGATCGTCGATAAGAACGATCCGATCTTTGAGGGAAATGAGGACGAGTCGTCAGGAATCTGGCAGGACTACACGAAGGAAGACGATATCCTTCGAGTCTGGCAGAATCACGGCGTCCAGGTCGACGGCGTTCCCAAAGGTTTCAAGCTGCTTGCGACGTCGTATCTATGTAAGAACCAGATGATGGTCAAGCATTCGGACGGGCAGATGATCTACTGCGTTCAGTTCCATCTGGAAAAATCATTCGAGGACTGGTCAAAGAACCCCACTCGATGGGAACACCCGAACGAATCGCGCGACGGGCGCATTCTGTTTGAAAACTTCTTGACACTCGCCTTGCGTCACCGATGAAGTTAAAAGAAAAGCGGCTTCACCGTTGAAGCCGCTTTCATTTTTGCTCGTTAGTGCTCGCTATTTTTCTACTACACCGAGCACGTTATTGCTAATAGCTCCTAAACCACTGTTTTGGTTGTCGGAGTTGTACTGGATGGTTGAATTACCACCGCCACTTGTGTTCCACTGAGGTGCCAGGAAGTTAGCTCCGCTCGCCGGATTGGTGTTCCCGACCACGTCGCTGTTCAGGTACGGAGCGACCACAATATTGCCTTGGATCGTACCGTTACCGCCACCGCTTCTGAGGACACCGGCAGAGCCCGTTACAATGATCAGACCGTGCCAATCAAAGTTACCACGAAGGGTCAGTTGACCCGTCACGATCAGGATGCCTCCGCCGGCGATCGGACCCAGAGTACAGTCGCCGTCGCAAAACGTGATTCCAGTACCGGTGGCATTGTTGCCCCATGTCGTCGGCTCAGTATTTGTAAACACTCGTCCGGTCGAGTTGGTCGGATCATACGAGTTTAGTGCCGTTTGATAAAGCGTTCGCACCGTTTGATCGAGAGCCGCTGGAGTTGCGAGCCAAGGCGGCGTCTCTTGCGAAACATTTGCGGGTGTTCCGACGACCGCATTATCTATTCTGCGTCCGAAACCATCGATGACCGTATCAAGGTTCGGATCGTCGCAGGGATTGACCGAGCAGTCCGGCGGATTGGTTGTTCCCACCGGGGGAATGATGTCGCTCGAGCCAGTCGCAAGGTCGATTCCTGAATAGACCATCGCGTTAGAATTTCCTGGATTAAAAGTAAAAGTACCATTTGAAGCGGTCGGCGGTCCGACCATGGTCAGGGTCGCAGGTGCACCGAGGCCGTTGAAGTAGTTATTTAAGATTATGGCCTCAAGGGTCTTTGTCGAACCGCGTGGTCCGAATCCCGTCGACTGTACACGTAGACGGATCGGTTCGGGCGGCGATATCGTTCCCTGAAGTTTGTTTTCGAACCCGGCAACGCTTCCCACCAGTCGAGCCTGGTATCCGATGGGCGGATTTGCAGTGTCAAGATCCATACGAGGGGCAGGCAAGCCCGTCCACGCCGGGTAGGTCGCATTCAGCGAGCTTCCGAGCTCCAGAATAAAATCACTGCCACCAAGGTCATATGTTTTTGAATCAAAAATAATGGTTGGGATCGTGCCCGCGGCTGACGGCTCAATGTATCCGCGGATAAAACGAGTCGCGGGATACGGCACGCTCATATAAACTCCGATCTCGAATCGGATCAGCCGGGTAACTGCCTCCGATCCGGTTGTACCCGTCGTCACGACGAAGCTGCCCCAGTCAGTCGGTTCCACCGTACCGGTGGCGATGCTCAAATTCGACTGTATTTTCGGAACGTACCGAACGCGAGTCATAGTCGCTCCCGCGCCGAAAGTGATCTGTTGCGGGTTCCCGGCATCATGATCAAAGAGTCTGCCCTGTGTGACGTACGAGATGCTATTACCCGTGTTGTCGGGATCAGAAATCGACAGATTGAAGGCGTTGTAGTTGGCTCCCGGTCCGATGACGTAGTACGGCGAGTCTACCGACGTACCCGAATAGGTTAGAATTCGGGACATTCTAGCCGCTCCGCTAGCGTCAGTAGATCCGTTGGAGGTAACGAGGCCAACCGCCTTAGAGAAACTGATCTTGTTCAATTTGTGATCTTCGTAGATGGGCTGCCCGCCGTACGCCGTCGCGTAAAGTGGACCTGGCTTTATTCGGCAGCCATCGCGCGAAGGACCCGAAATTGCCGTCGTGCACTTATAACGAAGCACATCTACAAATGCCTGAATACCGTTTTCCGCGGCATTGTAGGCTTGTTGCTCGGCCGTCGCGTCCGTGAAGTTCCAAGCGTTCACCGAGGTTTCGAGGATCAGCCCTGCGGAAAGCGCAAGTAAAAGGAACGAGACAAGCATCGCCATAACAAGGGCGGCGCCTTCTTCACCTTTCCGAGATCTCTGCATTGTTCCTTCAATCTTTTCCATTTTCTTACTCCCGATCTTTTTATCCACGGCAATACTAGTATTGTCGCAACATATAATTTGAATTTCTTAAGGTAACGTCAGACGTAAATGTTACGACCTGGTTATCCGGCTGACCGACGACAGGGTCCAGTTCGACAACGACGGTTAACCGTACACGGCCAGTAGCCGATGTCGGTGTCGAGGTCTCGGTAACGGTTGAGCTACTCGACGTATAATTAAAGTACGAAAAGGTCACATTACTTATTTTATTTACGACGACCGAAGTTTCGGGGCCGTCCGGACCGTAGGCGTCGTAACGAACGATCGACTTCGTAGCGTTATCAAAAAAATACGTAATGTCCTCACCCGGGTCGTTCGTGTTGATTACGGTTCCATTGGTAGGCGGTGAATAGTCTCCGACGTTTTCAAAGTTCGACCGAAGGCGGATCCGGTTTGTGTTCGAATCAGCAATAATGAGCCCGTTGCTTGGAATTTGACTCACCGAGTCGGTGAATAGTCCAAAGCCGGAATTCGCGATCTCCCGGGTCATTACGTTGAGTGCCGCCTGGGCCGAAACCAAAGCGTCAGCTTTCCGGCTTTCCCGGGCTCTCACGCTTGTCGACCTGAAGACGATCGAGGAAATAACGCCGAGAAGGATGAGCGTAACGGTCATGCCGATCATCAACTCGATTAAAGAGAAGCCCTCATTTTTTGATCTCAAAATCTGCATATTCACCTTAATTACCGATTGTGCGTCTGATGACGACGCGTGCCGGAATAGCCATTTGCCATCCAGGATTGGGTGCTGCCACTTCAACCTGAATTGTTATCTCTTTCTGTCGAGTAAAGTTGGCGTTCGGCGGATCCGCGGGAGTCGTGTCGTATGTGCCGGCCGCATTGAACGGATCGTTATCGACCGATGTCGTCACCAAAAACTTACCGCCGTTCGGGGCGTCGACCGTGCACGGTGTTTTCGCTCCGCCGCTGATATCGCGTTGAGCATCCGTCCGGCAGCCTCCACCGCCGGGTAGTGCGGCTGCGTCGACGCCAGTGGGAGTGAACTTGGCCGCTCTCATGCGTTCCACTTCCTGTTGGAGTATGGCCAGGTTCTGCGCCCGAGTCGCATTACCCGCGTTATAAAGGATCGAATAATTGATCGCTTGCAACGCGCCAAGCATGGCGATCGTGATGACGAGCATCGCGATAACCGTCTCGATGATCGTGAAGCCACCGGCGGGTGGTGTGGTTGCGTTCAAATGTGTTTCGATTGTCTTTCTCATTTGCTTCTCATTAAGAATTCGCATTTCGAAGCCTACTTACATTGACCATTCCCCTGAACGAAAAATGGTGGTAGACACGCGCATGCGGGCGGAGTTCCCGGCCGCTCGTTCCTGATACATACCGGCAAAGGCGTCGGTGACGGCGTCGGTGTCGGTAAGACGGTTGGCGACGGCGTGACGGTAGGCGTCGGAGTTGGGGAGACCGTAGGCGTCGGAGTTGGGGTGACCGTAGCCGTAGGTGAAGGTGTCGGGGTTACCGTCGGCGTAGGAGTTGGCGTACCTCCGTTTGGCGTCGGAAACGGTGTCGGCGTGGGAGGGGTCCCTGTCCAAACGGCCAGCTGCTGATTAATTCCGGTATTGCTGTCGACGTTCGTAATCGTCGGATCTGCGAAGGTAGGTATCGCCTCGTCGCCACTGAGCAAAGCCATGGTTCCAGTCGGCGATACGAAGACCGCGCTTGAATTAGCGGCTGTGACAGTCGCACAGGGTAGTTCACAAAAGACTGTCGGCGTTTGGGCCGGCACTTCGGCGGCACAAGGTCCAGAAGATGTTTCTCCGCGGTGATCGAACCTAATCGTAACCGGATATGCAGCTTCCATGATCTGCACATTCATTTGCGCAAAATCGACAACTCGTGACTCGGTGGCCGGATCAACCGATCCGTTCTGATCCATATCGGTGATATAGCGGAACGAAGTCGCGCTGGTGATCTCGACCCGGGACATGTCGCTACAATCCGAAGCGCGCCTCTTCACGGAATCGAAGCGAGATCGCTCAAGAGCGACCTTGAACTCCTTCGCAAGCGTCAGGCGATTAATTACCTGGGACGAATTGCCGAGGCCGAGAATTGCGAAAGTGACAATTATCCCGATGATCGTGATTACGATCAGAAGTTCAATAAGAGAGAATCCGTCCTGCGTTGTGCGTCGAAGGTTACTCATTGTTTTAGATTTCGGAAGATCGGTTGAAGATGTTGAATCGAGACGGAGGCGAATGCCCACTAAGTTTCTAACACGTTAAGTTTAATTCCGTCAAGCATTGTTGATACTGGTTAGACTTTGGAAATCGTGTTCTTTCCACACCAAGTCCATACATAGAAAAAGTCCGGATGGTTGGATAATTCCAACAATCCGTCAAAATAATTTTGATTTGAGTGTTATCTAGTCAAAACACTGGGCAGGAACATTCTCCATCGTATTCACGATGAGCATGTCGACAACTGCGTTAAAATCGCCGCCTGTCTCTTCGAAAACACGCAGCTGATCGTCGGCCGAGGTACCGCGTTCGAGGATCGTGTGAATGTGCTCGATCTCCTTTCGCGAACCCAGGTCATCGAGGACATCGTCGACAAAATCGAGCAGCTCCCGTATTAGATCCTTCACAGGTACCTCTTTCTGCTTGCCAAGATCAAGGAGCTTTCCATCGAGGCCGTAGCGGATAGCACGCCACTTGTTCTCCTGGATGAGGCGTCTATGGTAAAGGCGAAAGCCAAGGTTCTTGTCGATCAGCACAGTCAGCTTCGCGACAATAGCCTGAAACAGCGCAGCAACCGCGATGGTATCGTCCACTCGGGTGGGAATGTCACAGATCCGAAATTCCAGCGTCGGAAATAGATGATGTGGACGGATGTCCCACCAGATCTTCGAACCGTCCTGGATGCAGTTCATTTTGATCAGCAGGTCGAGGTAGCTCTGATATTGCTGAAATGATTCGAAGTGATCCGGGATCTCGGTTCGCGGAAACTTCTTGAACACTTCACAACGATACGACTTGAGTCCGGTATTAAATCCCAGCCAGAACGGAGATGAAGTCGTCATCGCCAAGACGTGCGGCAGAAAGTAACGAGCCGCATTCATAATGTGAATGCGGCGGTCGACGTCGGGCACGCCAACGTGAACGTGAACGCCGAAAATAAGCAGGGACCTGGCAACCATCTGGAGCTCGTCCACGAGGAGCTTGTATCGCGCTCCGTCGTAGATCTCCTGCTCCGACCACTTCGAAAACGGGTGCGTCGAAGCCGCCACGATCGCCATTCCCTTCTTTCGCGCCAAGGTCGAGATGATACAGCGGAGCTTTGAAATATCCTCGCGCGCTTCCTGAATGTTTGCACAGACGCCGGTGCCGACCTCGATCATCGACTGGATCATTTCCGGCTTGATCTTTTCGCCAAGAAGAAGCTTTCCTTCGTCCAAGATCTCCGAAACATGCGACTTTAACTCGCGCGTGTTCGGGTCGACGATCTGAAATTCTTCCTCGATCCCGAGGGTAAACTGATCGAACATACTTTTAGGCATCTGGTTTCCAGCGAACTCTAACAGGATAACGAATTGATTCTAAGACGATGGGTAAGTCTAACCTATTTTTGTTTTGAGAAGTAGCTTCGAAGTCCGGCGCACGCTCACTTTAGCAGTGATTTACTTTGCTTTTTTCAATGTGGCAAGTTACCATGAAGCTCGTTAAAACTTAGCCTGGTATCTGCAATTTACGTTACAATAAGCTTTATTTTTAATCCTTTATCTCGAGCTTTATTATATGGGCTTTTCGACAATTGCAATTCACGCTGGAAACGAGCCTGATATTGCGACCGGTGCCGTGAGTGTACCGATATACCAAACCTCGACGTACGCCCAGGAAGGACTTGGAAAACACAAGGGCTTCGAATACGCCCGCACTCAGAATCCGACACGTCTAGCGCTCGAAAAGAACATATCTGCACTTGAGAACGCGAGGTTCGGTTACGCTTTCGCTTCCGGAATGTCGGCGATCGATACCGTTCTGAAGCTCGTAAAGGGCGGCGATCATGTCATCCTCGGCGATAACACTTACGGGGGCACGTACCGCCTGTTCAGCCGGATCCTTGTAGATTACGGGATCGAATTCGATCTGGCCGACACATCCGACGTCGCAAATCTAGAGCGGGCATTCAAGGGCAATACGAAGATGGTATTTGTCGAAACACCGACGAACCCGGTGATGACGGTCACCGATCTGCGGGCTGTTTCGGAGCTTGCGCATACGCGGGGTGCGAAGGTCGTTTGCGACAACACGTTTTTATCTCCTTACTTTCAAAAACCCCTCGATCTTGGCTGTGACATCGTCGTACACTCAACGACGAAATACTTGAACGGTCATTCCGACAGCGTCGGCGGATTTGTCGCCTTGAACGATGAAGCGGACGCCGAGTGGATCAAGTTTGTTCAAAATGGTGTTGGAGCGATCTTGTCGCCGTTTGATTCCTTCCTTGTGCTCCGCGGAACAAAGACGTTGGCAGTCAGGATGGAAGCTCATGACAAGAACGGACGCGTCGTCGCAAATTTTCTCGCCGAACATCCGAAGGTGCAAAAGGTTTATTATCCAGGTCTCGTTTCACATCCGCAGCACGAGTTAGCTAAGAAGCAGCAAACCGGGTTCGGCGGAATGGTTTCTTTCGAAACCGGCTCGATCGATAACGCAAAGAAAGTGTTGGAAGGAGTGAAACTTTGCACGCTGGGCGAAAGCCTGGGCGGCGTCGAGTCTCTCATTTCGCATCCGGCTACGATGACACACGCGTCAGTGCCGGTAGAAACGCGTAACAAACTTGGAATTACAGATGGACTCGTGCGGATCTCGGTCGGCATCGAGGATGTCGAAGATATTATTGAAGATTTGGATCAAGCTCTTGCTTAGTTTCGACTTCCTTTGCTTCCTGTTTCGGGTCGCGAGACAACTTCGGAAACTGGAAACTGGAACGAGAGACTAGAAACCTATGTTAACTGTCGAGATACACGCTACATCCCACGTCGGACGAGTTCGTCGGGGCAATGAGGACAACTATCTTCTCCTTAATATTACGCGCTCGCGTGCGTGGACGAGCGAACAGACAGATGGTGAATTCGTGATAGAAAGTCAGGAATTCGAAGTTGATGAGAACGGGATCGTGCTCGCCGTTTCTGACGGTATGGGTGGAGCGCTTGCCGGTGAAGTGGCCAGCAAGATGGCCGTCGAGAGTGTGAGCGAGAAACTTCTGGATGATGAGGACACCGATGCGACCCTTACTCCGGAAGGTAATCAATACAATCTGATCTCGAAGCTCTATAACGCAACCGTCTACGCGAACTACCTGGTTCATCAACAGGGCCGAACGGATCCGCAATTCCAGGGAATGGGTGCGACATTTACCGGAATCGGTGTGACACCTGAGGGTGTCGACATAATTCAGGTGGGCGACAGCCGCGCTTATCTCATTCGGAACGGCAAGATCTATCAAATAACAAAGGACCAGTCGCTGGTGCAGCAGCTAATCGACGCTCAACAGATCTCCGCCGAGGAAGCCGAGACGCATACATTAAAGAATGTGATCCTACAGGCCCTCGGTGCGCAGAACGAAATTTATCCGGTTTCCGCTCGCCTCACGCCAAGCCAGAACGATGTTCTTCTCCTCTGCAGCGACGGTCTTTCTAATAAGGTTTCGGCGGTGAATATGCAAAAGCATATTGTCGAGAACCTCGACCATCTGGAACAAGCGTGTGCGGGTCTTGTGACGGAGGCCAACGAGAACGGTGGCGAGGATAACATCACGGTAATCTTGGCGAAGCTCAGCGGCGATAGTCTGACGGAAACTGAAGCTGACGAAGTAAAGCTCGAGTTGATCGATCTGGGAAATATCCACGACACGGCCGATCAGGATACCGATACCGCGGAAATCGTCTAGTCACCCCCGCCATTCCGGGAGTTCGTTCAAAACCGGCCGCACATAAATGGACGAACCCTTAACGCTCACGACCTCTACTTTTTCACCTTCGGCAAGGACCGTTTCACTGTCGATCGGAAACGCGGTCCATGTCGATCCATAAACTTTGACCGCGCCTTCCTTCAAAGCACCCTGGCTGCCGATCGTCACCGTCCCGATCTGTCCGGGAAGCGAGTCGACACCCATTTTGACCACATCCTCCTCCCGGTGGGAAAGATACTTCGCAAAGATCGTCCTCGACATTGCCGTTAGCGCGATCGAGACGATCGCAAAAACCAAAAACTGAAGCAGTAAGGGGCCGCCGATCATGCCGACAAGAGCTGCCGCGATCGCACCGACCCCAAACCAGAACAGAACAAAGCCGAGTGTGAACACCTCTGCGATGATCAGAGCTACTCCGAGCACGAGCCAAAATATCCAAGCAAGTTGTTCCATTCTGAGTTCAGCGAACTAATTTTTCGAATGATATCACACGGCATATCGTATCGCGTTTCCGGCGTCCATTATGATAATCTCGAACCCGTGCTGGGGTGGCGGAATTGGTAGACGCCCAGGACTTAAAATCCTGTGTCCTTAGGGGCGTGCGGGTTCGATTCCCGCCCTCAGCACCAAGCGCTTAGTAGTCATGAACCCCGGGCCTCGCGTCCGGGGTTTGTCGCATTGGCACGCTCATTGCCAATGACTTTTTGGAGAATCGCTATGCGTACAAAATTATTATCAATTCTATTCATTGCTCTTTCAGTCATGGCTGTCACGTCCTACGGACAGAGCCGGGGTGCGATCGCCGAGGCGCAGAGGATCACCGGCGATCGATTCGGGATCGCGACACGAACATCCAGAGGGGCGAATATTTATAGCGTCCGGCAACCGTCGGCGGCGATGCTGTCAGCGATAGATCAGGGCCTGACCGACCTGTTCGCCGTCGCCCGGAAGAATGGCTATGGCCGGCGCCTGAATTATTCCGATTACACTGTCTTTATAGCTAACGCGGACCGAAACAAGAACAGCGCCGGCCAATATTCTCCAGATATAGCTGTAGGTGCGGCACAGTATGCCGGCACTGACTATGATCAGGGCGGATACGTCTACGCGGCGGGGATGGTCGTCTCCTTCAATCCTATGACGTTCGTGATCGCCGAGCATACAAAGGATTTAAATCGGGTCTCGGATGTCGTCAGATACGAAGGCGAGCACCTCGTCCTTTATCACAACGACCGTCGCCGGTATTTACAGACCGCGGACCATAGCCGGGGCGGCGGGCATCCTATCCTTCAGTAACGACCTTGCCCGATATCGTGTGCACCGTAAACGATATTGTAAGGAAGTGGATCCGAGGATAACGGCAAGTTCTCTGAAAGACCCCGATTTTTAGGGCGATTTCGCCCCAGTCGGGCCGTTCGGCCGAAATGGCACACTCGTTGCTTTTAGTACCTCTGGATGTCGTTTGAAAACTTGCGGGGATCCAGGTAAGTCCGGTCTTACCGAAATTGCTTGGATCTTCGCTGTTTCACTTCATCGAAAAATTTAATAAGTTTGGTCGTTGGCGAGTCCGCGGCCATTTTGAGAAAGCCCGGCGTGAAGGGGAGAGCATGCCGGGCTTTTTCTATTGCCTGTTTGCCCACCGCCGCCTGCCCATATAAAATTACTGATTTGAACAGCTACAATTTAATCTTTCTATATCAACAGTGAGGAATAAGAATGACTGGAAGAAGTAAAGTTACGGTCGTCGGCGCCGGTAATGTTGGAGCAACGGCGGCGCACTGGATCGCGAGTAAAGAGCTCGCCGATGTTGTCTTGGTCGACATCGTTGAAGGAACGCCTCAGGGTAAATCGCTCGACCTCGCACAGGCTGCTCCGATCGACGGTTTCGATGTAAAGATCGTCGGATCCAACTCTTACGAAGCGACGGCGGATTCTGACGTTGTCATCATCACGGCGGGCTTGCCGAGAAAGCCGGGCATGAGCCGGGACGACCTCTTGAAAACGAACTCGGACATTGTCGGACAAGTTACGGATCAGGTCGCTAAGTATTCGCCGAACTCGATCATCATAGTCGTCTCGAACCCGCTCGATGCCATGACGCAAGTCGCGTTTCGACGATCGGGTTTTGGGAAAAACCGCGTTATGGGGATGGCCGGTGTTCTCGATTCGGCGCGGATGCGGTGTTTTCTTGCAGAGGCACTGAACGTCTCAGTAGAAAATGTGACGGCGTTCGTACTCGGCGGACACGGCGACACGATGGTCCCGCTGCCGCGCTACTCGACATGCGCCGGTATTCCAGTTACGGAACTGCTTCCGAAGGATCAGCTCGATGCGATCCTCACGCGAACCGCAAATGGCGGAGCCGAGATCGTCGGGCTGCTCAAGACAGGTTCGGCATATTATGCACCGAGTCTCGGCGCAGTTGAGATGACGGAAGCGATCCTCAAAGACAAAAAGAAAATTCTTCCGTGTGCCGTTTTTCTTGAGGGCGAGTACGGCATCAATAATCTTTTCGTCGGCGTGCCTGTCAAACTCGGCAAGAACGGCGTCGAGCAGATCATCGAGATCAGCCTCACGAATGAGGAACGCGCGGCCTTGCATAAGAGCGCCGCGGCAGTTCAGGAGCTTGTGGATATTCTCGAAATCTGATAACTTCTTTTTCGAATCAAAAAACGTCGTCGGGGGGAAAGCGTATTAGTCGCTTTCCCCTTTTTCTTTTCCCGGTCATTTTGACTGAATCGGTCAATCAAATTGAGATAAAACGCCATGACAAACCTATCCCACAAAACACCTAAGCCTCATTATTTCTCCAGATACCATCGTGGCACACGCCTTGTTAAAGGAACTGCGGCGACGACTGTCGTCAACGTTTGTTTTGATAAGGAGTTTGTGATGAACCCGTTTACAGATCATTTTTCTTTTCTGAGAAAGACGATCTCCCTGTGCTTACTTGCCGCGTTCGTGTTTACGAATGTCTTCGCCGTGCAAATCCTCGGCGCCGACATTGATAAAACGCAATCGGCAGCCGCTACGTTTACTACTGATCTTACGCAACTTGGCCGCGAAGGAAGATTGCGTCAGAGTCCAAATTTCGAGGCTGCGATCAATCGAGTTCTCGAGGTGTTGGAGAAAGGCGGTAGCCGCCAGCCGGTCGTCGTCGACCAAGACGGAAGCGTACAGGACGAGATCATTGAGCAGATCGCGATTCGAATTGCGAAAGGTTCGGTGCCAAGTGCACTCAAGAATCTCTCGCTGGTGAAGCTGGAAACAACGGCACTGTATTCCAATACGGCCGACTCAGCGAAGCTCGACTCAGCGATAAGCAACATTCTGGAAACAGTTCTTGCATCGAAAGGCACAACCATTCTTTTCGTCGATGATCTGACAGCTTTTGTGAACGCGGGAAATCAAAGATCCGCATTTGTGACGGCGCTCAAAGAAGGAAAGCTGAAGCTTATCGGCGGAAGCTCGTTTGCTGCCTACCAGGACAAGATCGTGAGCAACGGCGATCTGGCCGGCCTTTTCGAAGTGATCTCGGTCGAGAGCTCTGAGAAAACGGCGGGACAAAAGTCAGATACGCGTGACGAATCCTTCATCGGCGACAACGTCTCTCCGGACCTACGCGAGATGATGGATCAGGACCCGAGCGGAAACAAACGAATTGACGTTATCTTGCAGGCCCGGGATGCCGACAACGCGTCGTTGCGGGCTCTCCTCAATAACGGCGCAGCACGCATCATCCGCCGCATTGGATCATCGGACACGATGGTCGTCAATATGAGTCTCTCGGCAGTTCAGAGCCTATCAGCCAGCGGCCTTATAAATTACGTTTCGCCCGATCGAGCGACGGGTGCGTCGGGACATATCGAAACAACGACCGGAGCCCAGCAGATGCGAAACCAGCCCGGCGATCTCTTTAGGAGCCCGTACACACTAGACGGCTCGGGCGTCGGCATTGCATTTCTCGATTCAGGGATCTTCGCAAACCACAACGCGTTTAAAAACGACTATGGTCAGTCGCGGGTGACAGCAAACGTTAACTTTTCATCTTCGACTACAACCGATGATCGCTTCGGACACGGCACGCATGTCGCTGCACTGGCAGCCGGAAATGAAAGCATTCGCAACGGTGCTTATCGGGGTATCGCTCCTAACGCCGACATCATCAGCGTAAAGGTTTTGAACGACGATGGCACTGGCCAGATCTCGGCTCTGCTCGCAGGTCTCGATTGGGTAAAGCAGAACCGCATGGCCTACCGCATAAAGGTCGTGAATCTGAGTCTTGGATCGTCGGCGATCGATTCGTATCGGAACGACCCGGTCTGCCTTAAGGTAAAGGAACTTGTCGGCCTCGGCTTAACAGTTGTCGTGGCGGCGGGTAATCTCGGAAAATCAAATACCGGCACAGAGATCTATGGCCGCATTCACTCGCCGGGCAACAGCCCGTACGCGATCACGGTCGGTGCAAGCAATACGCTTGGGACAGATAATCGCAGCGATGACACGATCGCCAGCTTCAGTTCGCGTGGTCCGACACGTAGCTTCTACACTTCGACGAGCGGTGCGAAAATCTACGACAACGTGATCAAGCCTGACCTCGTTGCCCCTGGCAATAAGCTCATTGCATCGAAATCGCTAAACAATCTGATCACGACGCAAAACCCGGCCCTTTTGGTTAACGACCCGACGGCTACGAATGAGAACTCGCAGATGTACTCAAGCGGAACGTCGATGTCGACTCCGCTCGTGGCGGGTGCGGCGGCGTTGCTTCTTCAGGTAAATAAGAAGCTGACGCCGAACATGATGAAGATGCTGCTTGAGTATACGGCCCAGCCGCTAGCCGGCGCCGACATGCTCGAGCAGGGCTCGGGACAGCTCAATATCGACGGCGCCGTCCGGATCGCGAGGACCTTGCGAAGGGACGTCGATTTTGCGACCGCGGTGCGTGGTACATCGATGGTGCCGACTACATGGTCAGCTCCCACTTCTACATCGACGATCGCCGGCGGTTCGTTCCTGTGGGCAAAGCTTGCAATTGCCAATCAGTCGGTAATTACGGGCCAGGACCTGATCTCGAAATACCAGTTGGTGTATCGGACGGATAAGATCTTCAGTAGCGGCGTAAGGGTAGTAAATGGCAATTTCGCCCTCAACACCGATACGGTTTACACAACTGGGCTGTCGCTAAGCTCGAACGCAACCATTAGTGATGGGGGATCGGAAGGCAGCGGCTCGGTATTATTGTCGTTCGGAGTGCTGATCGGCGACGGCGTTCTCATCGGAGACGGCGTGCTGATCGGAGACGGTGTATTGATCGGCGACGGCGTCCTTATCGGGGATGGAGTGCTGATCGGTGACGGGGTACTCATAGGTGATGGAGTACTTATCGGAGATGGTGTTCTTATTGCGGATTCAGTCATCGCCTTAAGCAACGACGTTGTTGCGAACGGCGACAATACTCCGTGTATGGGTACCAATCTGAACTAGCTTGTTCTCTTAAAATAATGGAGGTTAAAAAAATGCTAAACCAGAGAACACATAAAACACATTCCATCGTCGCAGACATCAGTCGATCGATCCTTTCTGTTGCCCCGGATCTTTCAAAGGTTCACAACTTAACGAATGAAGATCGTCTCGAGGTACTCGCGTTCTTATCCATTCGACCGGTTCATACGGTGGTGATGAAAAGCTTCATCATTGACAATGGAATGGAAAGCGATCTGAACCGCGGTAAGTTCCACGGTTACAGAAATACGAACGGCGAGTT
>JBDTSA010000002.1:0-19998 GCA_039931335.1 Acidobacteriota bacterium | reverse complement strand
GTTCGATCGAGTTTTCGGTACCCACGAAAACGTAGTACGCCAAGCCGCCCAGAAGAGCGACGATAAGTAATGTCGACAGCGAAAAACTCCGGGGCTTTTTCTCGCGTCTCGGTTTCGCCGGTTTCGAAAACGAAAATCCGCAGCGACGACATTCCGCTTCCGAGGAGAAATTATTCAAGCCACAGTTCTTACATTTGATCGAGTTCATAGGACATGACCTCAGGAGGCGGGATCGGGGCAGTGGGAGCCCCACTTAGATTGAAGCTTTTTGAACTCAGTTCTGTCAAGACTTTTAACTTTGCGAGACCTTCGGCCCTTTGTTTATCGGCTCGACACGCAGAGCACGATTAAATCTTAGGTCTGGCGAACTCGCCGGCAGCGAGCCGGTTAAGAAAATCCTGAGCAAACGATTTAGGCGGTTTCGCAAGCACGAGCTTTTGACCCGCCGGATAAAACCGGATCTTTTCTTTCCAGAGGGTCTCGGTTGTTGCCGGGCGGTCTCTTCGGCGCTCGCCGAAACGAACGAACTGGACGATCACAACCCTGCCGTCGAACCAAACGTAATTTGGTGTCGCGACCGTGCCTGAATAGATCAGATAGCGGTTCCCGTCACCGACGAGGCCGACGTTCGAGAAATCTCTCTGAGCCATCGGCTGGTGGCAGATCTCTTTCAAGACGTCGATCAACGTATCGTGAATTATGTTTCGACCATCCGGCGCGACGAGGAGCTCATAGTGCATGTCGAGATCCTTAACGACGTTGTTATAAGGAGCGACTCCGTCCTGAAACGGTACCGGATCCTTTGTGACGATGTTGTACTTTGCTGCGTTCAGTATCTGTCCTTCGACGGAGATCGGTCGTGTACTGACGTACTCGATAGTGGACACACCAAGTCGGATGTCTTTGAGCGGAAGGAAATCGGCGCCGCGATCGGAGTATTCCCTAACTTGCGCGATGGTGCTGAAAGTCAGCAAGAATATCCAGACAAGGATGAAGCATCCTGATCTGATCATGTTCGACCCCGCGGATTCGCGCCCTGTCGAACAGATCTGGTTTGTTTCGAGCGAAAGGAGTGGAGCTTTTTCCGAAGGGCGGGACGTGAATTGGCGAGTATTGATATCGCAAGCAACGCGGCATTTTTTGCTCCGGCCTCGCCTATCGCGAGCGCACCCACCGGAACGCCGGCGGGCATCTGGACGATCGACAGAAGCGAGTCCAGCCCCTTCAATGCTCTGCTCTCAACGGGAACTCCCAGGACCGGTAAAATCGTTTGCGAAGCGCACATTCCGGGCAGATGCGCCGCCCCGCCCGCGCCAGCGATGATCACTTCGATCCCGCGCGACTCGGCGGTCTTTGCAAATTCGAACAGGAGGTCCGGCGTGCGGTGAGCGGAAACGACCTTGGTTTCATAAGGCACGCGGAATTCATCGAGCACATCCGCGGCATGCTTCATCGTCGGCCAGTCGGACTTACTCCCCATGATTAGGGAGACAATCGGATTTTGGATTTTGGATTTTGGATTTTGGATTTTCGTTCTCCCGATCCAACGTCAGTTCTTTGCAAGCTCAGCGCGGATGACCGTCTCGAATTTTTCCCACGCTTTGATCGTGCCGCGCCAATAAACTATCTTGCCCTGTTTATCGATGACAATGTTCTTCGGATAAACGCCGAATGCAAATTGCGACATGGACTCTTTAGCATCCGCGGCATGGAGATAATCGAACGGTTCTTTTTTAAGAAATTTCTCGACCTCACTTTCGGGATCGGCCGTCATCGCGAGAAAGACGACGTCGTCATTCCCCGCGAAACGTTTCTTGAATTCGTTCAACTGAGGTTTCATTGCCCGGCAGGCCGGGCATCCGATAAACCAAAAGCTAAGCACGACAACTTTTCCACGCAGGGCCGCGAGCGATATTTTCCGGCCGTCGATCGTTCGAGCGCTGAACGACGGTGCTGACATGCCTTCTTGTGGAATCTTCTGAAGCCGAAATTCTTTTGTCCCGTCGTCGAGGAACTTGATGACCGTCGCGTCCGGATAATTGAAGTTCGCCATCCGGATGTCGACGAACTCGTTATTTGAAATGAGACTGCCATCCGAATCGCGGAAGATCTCTCGAGGCGCAGGCTTTGTTTGAGCGGTCACGAGCGCCGCGGAAAAGATCAGCACAGAAGAGACCGTCAAAAGCCTTTTTACGAAGATTCCCATGGTTCTCTGATGCAGAATCCCACGCGTAAGCAAGGGCGAAAATGAAGACATCGAATATTTCGCCGTTGCCAACGCGCCGGCTTCTGGACAACTGTGCTACCCCGAATATCCCTTCACGGCGTCAAAGTTATAAAGGTTCTCGGTCTTGATCACGTCGAGCCCGGCGGCATCAAGCCGCTGCAGCAGTGAGATCAGTTGAGCGTGAGCGACTGCGGAACCTTCTCCGGCGTCGGCGATAAAACGACACCGCCAGTGATCGACGGTGAAAGTGTCGGGCTGTCCGCCCGGATAAACTTTCACGCCCCGATTTGCGATGTTAAGAAGCTTGAGGCCGTCGCCGTTTGCTTTCTCGACAAGTGCGCCTAATTCGTCAGCGACGCCATAAAAGCTTCCCTTCCACCAATCGAGAAACACGTCTACGCCGACGAGATCTTTTTTCTGCGGTGTCGGCGTCGAAAAGATCGGCTTCGGATTCTCATCGACGACGTTCGCCGTATATGTCACTGGCTTTAGCGTCTCAGGCTTCTGCCCGAGACGGGCGACAACCGCTTCGGCAAACTCGCGCGTTCCGACCTTTTCACTCGATACGCCTTCCTTGTAGATGTCGTAGGTGTGCACGCCGTCCTCGATCGTCTTCATCCACGCGTTGTGAGCTCGTTCGGCAATGTCCGGCTGATTGATATGCACGAGCATGAGGATCGAACCGAGGAACAAACCTGAAGGGTTCGCCAGGTTCTGTCCCGCCCGTCTCGGAGCCGATCCGTGGATCGCCTCGAACATCGCCACCTTCTCACCGATGTTGGACGAACCCGCGAGACCGACTGATCCGGCGATCTGCGCCGCAACATCCGAAAGAACATCGCCGTAAAGATTTGGCATGACGATGACATCGAAATTCTCGGGTGTGTCGGCAAGCTTTGCCGAGCCGATATCGACGATCCAGTGATCCGCTTCGATATCGGGATACTCCGGTGCGATCTCTTCAAAAACGCGATGAAACAAACCATCGGTGCGCTTCATGATGTTGTCCTTGATGAAGCACGTGACCTTCTTGCGATTAAATTTCTTCGCGTACTCGAACGCATAGCGGACGATCTTTTCCGAGCCGGGCCGCGAGATGAGCTTGAGGCATTCCTCGACCTGATCCGTCTGCCGATACTCGATACCGGCGTAGGTGTCTTCCTCATTCTCGCGAACGATGACGACATCCATCACCGGGTGCTTTGTGTCGACGAACGGATAATACGAGACACACGGACGGATGTTGGCATAGAGCCCAAGAGTTTTGCGGACGGCGACGTTGAGCGACGAAAATCCGCCACCCTGCGGCGTCGTGATCGGCGCCTTTAGAAATACTTTCGTCCGTCGGAGCGAATCCCACGATTCCGGTGCGATACCGGCAGTATTTCCGGCGAGATACACCTTTTCGCCGATATCGATCGTCTCGATATCGAGACGCGCACCGGCCTCTTTCAAAATATGGAGTGTCGCATCCATGATCTCCGGGCCGATGCCATCGCCATGAGCAACCGTAATAGGTACATTGGACATATCTTCAAAATCTGCGGCTAAACTGAATCAACGATTCTAACGAAATTGCATTTTACAAGCAAAGAACGCGACAACACGGCGCAGGATTGCTGTACATCAATCGCCGTATGTTCAGAACAGTAGCTGGGTCCGTGTATTCCGGGGTTAAGATTTTAAACCATGAACCACCGAATACACGGAAAAAACACGGATAAGAACTGATGTACATCGATCAGATGAAATGGATCCATTGCCGTCAGAACAACGAAATTTAAAAAACCCGGATCGAAAAGCTATAATCAAGGCATCCAAGATTGGGAATAAATTGTACTCACGAGGTTTTTGCTTTGAGAATTTTACTTATCATCAGCATTCTCTTGGTCAGCTCGATCAGCGTTTTTTCACAGGTCTTTCCGCAGTCGGAGCGCTTCAAAAGGCGTGTCGAGCAGTCCGTTAAGGCGTCTGAAGATCGGGAACACGACCGCCGGCTTGCTGAGTCTGGGACACTGCCGGTGCCCAAGCCGGCCGTGATGAACGTCGATGTCCAGCTCGTTCTGAGCAAGGCCGACTACAAAACTTTCGCCGAAGCAAAACTCGCCGAAGTCAGAAAGATCGTCGATGGCGAGCCGCTTTGGCTGTATATAAAATTCAAGAGCAAGCTCGGAGATTATGTGCTGACGACACGCCACCCGGACGATCCCGAGCGGCTTCGATACACGCTTTTTGCGGACATCGGCCCCCGCGGTGACGTCACCGCGCAGAACCAATACTCGATCCAATTCAATAAGGAAGATCTCGCGGCGACCGAGCTCAAGATCAATCTGGCACCGGGAATATTCGGGCGAAACAAATCGATACCGGTTTTCCTGATGACGTCGGGAGCAGCCAAGACTGGAGTTTGGAATAGCGAGTTTCGCCTGACGAACACCGTAACGATGCCGCGGCCGTTGACCGCGAATCTTGCAACCGTTCCTGTCACACTTGATTTCGCCGGCGGCCCTGTGAAGTATAAGAAGATGGACGCTGATTACGTTTCGATAACTCTGCGCGGAACGTCGGACCTCACTAAGATGCCGATCGCCGGTAATTTCTTTAACGAGAATTTGCGGCTTCGGATAACTGAGAAACTTGCGGCCGAGAACATCAAGCCGGAGCGGCTCTATTTTTCCGGCGATGACTGGCAGGAGTTCAGCTCGTTCGGGATGGCAATGGCGAAGAGCCGAAAAGTGTTTGCGACATTCACGTATCGCCAGGGCGAACCGTGTATGTATGGTGTTGCAGAGGTGGTCGAGAATTTCGATTTCATGCAATCGAAGTTCGGCGAAGCCGAGATAACGCTGCAGAAAGATCTGCCTATCAATTGCTCCGAAGTAAATTAGGATCCGCCCGGCCGATTCATCGCATCTACTTCTTTCACGAGCGCGAGATCGACGTCGGTCACGCCGCCCCGATCGTGAGTGGTCGTTCGAACTTCGGCGTAGCCCCAGCCGAACGTAATGTCCGGATGATGGTCCGCTGCCTCGGCGATCTGGCCGACCTGATTCACAAAAGCAAGGCTCTCGGCAAAATTTGCGAACTCAAATCGTTTGAACAAACCATCGTTCTCAAACCGCCAACCGCTGGTCGAAGCGGGGCCCCTTTCAACCTCGGCACCCGTCATTTTTTTGCGTTCCACTTGTTTCTCACGCTCCTTTCATTAGGATATACTTTCTGTTTTAACGCGTAGCTAACGCAAATTGCAAAGTGTCGAACCATGCGCTTTCTGTCTCTAAGTTGCCTTTTCCTAACCACGCTCTTCGCTGTTTCGTGTGCAAGCGAGTCGAAGCCTGACACCCCGATTGAGTCATTCAAGGCGTACATCACAGCTGTAAAACAAAAGGACACGACAAAGATGAAGTTGCTTCTATCGGCCGAGAGCATAAAGATGCACGAGCAGGAAGCAAAGGCACAGAACGTGACGCTGGACGACATCGTGAGGCGCGAAACCTTGTTCGCCGAGGGCCAGAAGACGGTCGAATTCCGCAATCAGAAGATCGACGGCGAGAAAGCCACCCTGGAAGTAAAAAACTCTTTTGGATCATGGGAAACCGTTCCCTTCGTTCGTGAGGACGAAGAGTGGAAGATCGACAAGAAAGGATACGCCGACAATCTGATGGAGGACTTCGAGCATAATAATCAACAGATGGACGACATTATCAATCAGGGAAAGCAGCCATCGTTATGATCCATTTCGCAGAACTCGCCTGTTCACTAGTTTTCAGATAATTCAGGAGTATTACGTGTCGATAATTCGACCTTTCCGGGCAGTTCGGCCCGTCGTAGAAAAAGCCAGTCAGGTGTCCTGCGTTCCTTACGATGTCGCACACGAAGGTGAGGTGCGCGACTTTATCGAAGACAATCCGGAGAGTTTTTTGCGCGTGACGCGGGCTGAGGCTGAATTTAACGGCGACAGCGCACCGGCTACCGAGCATGTTCTTGACCGCGCGAAAGCGAACCTGCAGCAGTTTCTCGATCGCGACGTTTTCATAGCCGATCCCGAACCTGCATTCTACGTCTATCGACTATCGAGCAACGGACATACGCAGACCGGAGTCGTTGGCTGTCTGGCTATCGACGATTACGAGAATGGCGTTATCAAGAAGCACGAAAAGACCCGGCCCGATAAGGTTGAGGACAGGACGGGGCACATGCTCGCCGTCCGCGCACAGACCGGTCTCATTTTGATCGCCTTTCGCGAGACTGAACGGATCGATGAGTTGATCCGCGATGTGACGCGTAATGAACCGCTCTACGATTTTCCATGCGAGGGGGCGATTCGCCAGACTGTCTGGAAAATGCAGGACACGGAAGAGCTGATCGATGCATTCTCCGAAGTTTCGGCGCTGTATGTCGCGGACGGCCATCATCGATTGGAGAGTGCGAGTCTCGCCCGCAAACAACTGCAGCAGGCAAATCTGTCGCACACCGGAAACGAAGAATATAACTTTGTACTCGCCGGCGTTTTTCCGGCTGAGGACCTTAGGATCCTCGCGTACAATCGTGTCGTCCACGATCTTAACGATATGGACGCGGGAGAGTTTCTGACCCGCGTTCAGGAGAATTTCGTCGTTATCGATGACGGAAAGCGAGCTCCGGAAAACCATGGTGAGATTTGCGTTTATCTTGATGGCAAATGGCGGACGCTAAGATTTGCGGTCGACTATATTCGCGCACCTGATCCGATCGAGAGGCTCGATGTGAGCATTCTCCAAAACTATGTTCTCGGCCCGATCCTCGGCATTGCGGATCCGACAACAGATGAAAGGATCGAGTTTGTCGGCGGTATCCGAGGCGTGGGGGAACTCGAGCGACTTGTCGATGAAGGATCGGCTCGAGTAGCATTCTCGCTTTTCCCGACGACCATGCATGACTTGTTCGCCGTCTCGGATATGGGCGAGATCATGCCGCCAAAATCGACGTGGTTCGAACCAAAACTGAAGGACGGCCTTTTCGTCCATCTGATCTGAGAAGCTAAATGGACAAGACCCTCGCTGATCTGAGACGCGATTATTCACTGCAAGAACTGTCAGAGGATGCGGTCTCGGCTGATCCGTTCGTGCAGTTTGCGAACTGGTTTGACGAGTACCTCGCCTCGCAACCGCCCGAGCCGAACGCGTTCGTGCTCTCGACCGTCGCGATAGGCGGAGCTCCGTCATCACGCGTCGTCTTATTGAAAGGTTTCGACGAGCACGGCCTCGTATTCTTCACGAACTACACAAGCAAGAAGGCCCGCGATATCGCGGACGAAGCTCGCGTTGCGGTGACATTCTTTTGGCCGGAGCTGGAACGTCAGGTGCATGTCCGTGGCATTGCGGAAAAGACTTCGCGGGAGGAGTCAGAAGCCTATTTCGCATCAAGGCCGGAGGCGAGCAAGTTAGGTGCCTGGGCTTCAAAGCAGAGCACTGAGTTAGCTGGTCGATCGAAGCTGGAAGAGGATTTTGAGTCGATAAAGAAACGATTCGATGACGGCGATATTCCGTGCCCGGAATTCTGGGGCGGGTTCCGGATCGTTCCGTCGCGATTCGAATTTTGGCAGGGCCGCCGGAGCCGCCTCCATGACCGTATTTGTTATGAGCTCACGGACGGCCGTTGGAATATCTTCCGTTTATATCCATAGACGAATATCACGAGTTGCCCACGAGGCGCGGAGGTCGAAGGTGCGTGAGACATTTGTCGGTCAAAAAGACGATCGAGTGTACTGATCTTCCCGCGTTCGATCCGCTTTGTCCTCAAGTCGAGACTCCGTGATAACCTTAGTGTCGTTCGCTTGTTCATTACCAAACATAAGCAGAAAGCCACCCATCTCATGACATTTGGGTCACGCGCTATGGTCGAATCCGAGAGATTGATATTCCGCGAATTTACACTCGATGACCTTCCGGTGTTGATCGAGCAGCGCTCGGATCCGGACGTCAGTAAATTTCTCGGCGGAGCGAAGCTGCAGAATCCCGAAGCACTCGCTAAGAGGATTCGGTTTTATATGTCGTGCTACGAATCGCATGGCTTCGGCATGTGTGCGATGATCTGGCGCCCGACCGGCGAGATGATCGGCTCCGCGGGGCTGCAGCCGCTTGACTCAACGGATGAGATCGAAGTCGGCTACAGCATGATAAAAGAGTTCTGGGGAATGGGCATCGGAACCGAAGCGGCAAGAGCGTGGCTCGATCATGGTTTTCGGAACGCCGGGCTCGATCGGATAGTCGCGGTCGCGCATACCGGCAACTGGGCGTCGAGACACATCATGGAAAAGCTCGGCATGGTTTACGAAAAGTCCGAGGTTCACTATGGCGACGAATGTGCCTTCTACGCAATCTCGAAAGATGAGTTTCTAAACGGAGGTAGTTATGCAGTTTAGAGAATCGATATTGATACTTCTCTTGGTTTTTACGACGGTCGCCTCGGTGATGGCACAAATGGACGCAAAACCCAAAAGTAATTGGACAAAGTTAGACGGTAACAAGATCCATTACTACGACACTGGTAACACAAAAGCGAAAAATGCGCTTGTGCTGATCCATGGCTGGACGTGCAACGCAGATTTCTGGAAGGACAGCTATAACGCGTTTCCCAACTATCGCGTCATTGCCCTCGATCTGCCGGGACATGGGCAGAGCGACAAACCGAAGGTCAATTATTCGATGGACTATTTCGCGCGGTCGGTGGACGCCGTGATGAAGGACGCGGGTGTAAAGAGGGCGGTGCTCGTCGGTCACAGCATGGGAACGCCTGTCGCTCGCGAGTTTTACCGTCTGTATCCTTCAAAGACTCTGGGTATCGTGATCGTGGACGGGGCTCTGCGCACCTTTGTTTCGAAAGCCGCCGGCGACCAGTTTATCGGCAAGATGAAGGCGAACTACAGGGCGAGCTCGACGCAATTCATCGACGGCATGCTGACCTCTATGAAGGACGCCAGCCGAAGGCAGTTCATCCGCGAAGCAATGCTATCCACACCGGACTATGTTGCGATCAGCGCAATGGAGGGCATGAATGATGAAAGGATCTGGAAAGACGATAAGGTCAACGTTCCGGTATTGGCCCTAATGGCGCCGTCACCTTTTTGGGCCGCCGACGTCAAAGAGATTTTTACGTCGATCGCGCCCGATATCGATTTCCAGATGTGGACCGGAGTCAGTCATTTCCTTTTTATGGAAAAGCCGGTGGAGTTCAATGATCAGGTTAGAGCCTTTGCGGTCAAGAATAAGCTTCTTTGACCTTTACGGATGCAGCTCAATTTTCCAAAGCTCATCTTCGCGGGCGTACTGACGATCTACTTTCTATGGATCGCTTACGATCCCATGCAGGGTAGTTTTCTTGACCTTGTGGATCTTCCGATCCATGAGACCGGGCATTTGGTCTTCCGGCTGTTCGGCGAATTTTCAACCATCGCGGGTGGTTCGCTTTTTCAGGTTATTCTACCCGCAATTTTCGTCGGCTACTTTGTATGGCGGCTGCAATATTATTCGGCTGCGATCGTTTTGTTCTGGGTCGGCCAGAGCATTCTGAACGTCTGGGTCTATGCGTCTGATGCGGTCGTTATGCAGCTCGTGTTGACGAGCGGTTTCACCGGCACCGAAGGGAGCTTCCACGATTGGAATTATCTCCTGACGCGGACCGGCCTCATCGGCTCGACAAAACTCATCGCGGGCATTATCCGCGCAATTGGTACGATAGTTATTATCGTTGCAGGTATTTCCTCGATATATTACTCGCTGTATCCGACCACAGCCGCGGAAGAATTATGAAATACACCCTCATAACAGGCGCATCAAGCGGCATCGGCGAAGCATTTGCAAGACGGCTCGCTTCGGAGAAACACAACCTCGTCCTGGTTGCGCGCTCCGAAGAAAAGCTCAGGGCATTGTGCGACGAGCTCGCGGCAAAGCATCAGGTCGCGTGCAAATATTTTGCGATCGACCTGCTTGAGTTTGAGGCCGACCTTGAGCTGTTCGAAGAAACCGAGAAGAACGGGTTTGAGATCGACTGGTTGATAAATAATGCGGGGTTCGGATCGTCTGACGATTTTGCCGAGCTCGATCTTGAAAGAGAGCTTGAGATCATCGATCTGAATATTTCAGCGCTCGTCGCGCTTACTCATCGTTATCTGCAAAAGATGCGAGCTGCAAGGCATGGGACGATTATCAACGTCTCGTCTGCAGCGGGATTTCAACCCATTCCGTTCATGGCCACATATGCCGCGAGCAAAGCGTTCGTATCATCGTTCACCGAAGCGATCGCTGAAGAGAACCGGCCGTTCGGCATCAAGATCCTCGCGCTGTGTCCTGGCTCGACGAAAACTAATTTCTTCGCGGCGTCTAAGATCGAGCGGCCGATCCAGGTGAAGGGGCAGCAGACAGTCGAAGACGTCGTTGAAACCGCAATGAAAGCGGTCGCCCACAATAAAACCAAAGTAGTATCCGGCTGGGCAAACTATATAGGCTCGATCGCCGGCACGCTTGTCCCGAATTCGATCTCGTCTCGCGTTATGGCAAAGGCATTTCGGCCGAGGCATCAGAATAAAGACGTATGAAGTTCACCGTACTCGGCAGCGGCTCAACGGGCAACGCCGTCCTCATTTCCACCGAGACAACAAACGTCCTCATCGACGCGGGCCTGAGCGCACGTGAGATAGTCCGCCGGCTGGCGATCGTCGGAGTCGATTGCGCCGATCTGGACGGCATCGTCATCACGCACGAACATAGCGACCACGTTGGCGGCCTGCGTGCACTTCTGCGGTCAGTTTGCTGCCCTGTCTTTGTGTCGATGGTCACTGAAGATGCTTACTACTGGACCCGGGCGGGCGGCGTGACGGGCGACAGCGAGGCGATCAAGCGACGAGATGCTTTAAAGGATCGCACGGTGAAGATTGAATCGAGCGAGGAATTCCGCATCGGAGACATCGACTTTGAACCGTTCAGTGTCCCCCATGACGCCGTCGACAACTTCGGCTTCATCGCAAACCATGCCGGCGTCAAGTTGGCCACGCTAACCGATTTCGGATGCTTCACCGAGTTCATGAAACAAAAACTGGACGGATGCGACGCGATCGTAATAGAGTCGAATCACAGCCGCGACATGCTCCGCTTATGCCCGGTTTATACCTGGAGCCTGAAGCAGCGGATCGCGTCGCGGACCGGCCATCTTTCGAACGAAGACCTCGCCGACTGGCTGACGAATGACTACGACGGCTCTGCTTCGCAGATCATCCTCGCTCACCTTTCTCAACGCGCTAACGAGCCACATCTAGCGCTATTGACAGCCCAAACCGCTCTTAGAATGCGCGCGCCTCTATTTCAATCGCAGACGAAGATCACGTTGGCGAGCCATAAGGAACCGACCAACTGGTTTACGTTTTAGGCAGGGCCTCCCGTACCTCGATCACGTTTCGCCGACCAGGCCACGAACAACGCCACAGGTAAACTCAGGAGCACCGCGCGTCCGATCACAGAATTTAAAAAGTTCCGCAGCGTGTAAGGCGCGACGGCTCCGAGGGCGGATAGCGGGATGACTACGTATTTCATGACAACGTGCGCGGGTTAGATTAGCGAAAGTTCAGGCGGGTTGCGGGAGCGACCGGGAAAAAAAGCCCGGCTTGGCAACATGCCAAACCGGGCCGGATGTGAGGAATCAAGTTTGCCGTTATTGCAGGACGAGAGTCGACGTCGGAGCTCCGTCAACCGTGTTACCGGCAAATACGTTGCTGACGTGCGAAACGATCGATCCGCCGCTCGAGCTCAAGCCGGTGCCATTGTGTGTCACCAAGGTGCTAAAGAGTCGGACGCTTCCGCCAGTACCCGAAATAACGCCGGTCGTGTTGTTTGCGATCGTGCAGCGGACGATAGCGAGCGAAGCGTTAAAAGCCTGTACTCCGGTCGTGTTGCCGTTGATCTCCGAATCAGAGACACTCGCGCTTGTGTTGCTGCTGAGGTTCAGGCCGATTCCGGCTGCTCCTAACTGGCTTCCACCGATAGCGATCTTCATCGAACCGCCCGAGATAAAGCTGTTGACGGCATTACCGGCAACGCTTCGGATGTGCGTGTCCTGAATGAACACTTTCGGCGTTCCGCTGGTCGTCTCGAGCGAGACACCATGCTGCGTCACACCGTCTATTACGACTTCATCCAAATGAACAGTATTCGCCGCAAGAACGCGAATGCCGTTGATGCCGGTTCCGGCACCGTCAATGCTCACGCCGCGCAGCTTGAAGGCCTTCTTAGTGTCTGTCGCCGCCGTGATGTTCACGATCACTCCGTTCGTGCCGGCGGAGAGGATCGAGCCCTGCGTATCTTCGCAGTCGATCGTGATTGACTTGGTGACCGTAACGGCACCGTAGCCGCCCGGATCGAGGCAGTTGATCTCGCCGTTTGTTGCCGTCTTCGAAATAGCTCCGGCAAAGGTCTTGCAAGGAGCAGTGCGGCTGCATGGATTGACGTCGTCACCAACGCCCGATACCCACGTACGGGTCGCCTGGGCCTGAGCTATCGAAGCGAAGGCAAAAACAAAAACAAAGAAAGCAATGATCTTGAGAGTCGATTTTAAACTAGTCATATTGGGAAATCTCCTAAGTCTTGAAGGTTACGTGTTTGAATTAGAATGCAGGCCAACGACCATTCCGGCCCGCTGGGGCCGTCGACAGTAGCCGAAAACAGTGAGTCCGCTAAAAAACCCGTTAAAATCTTCGGGCGCTTACATTGCTTTCGTGCGGAAACCAACGCCTATTTTTAACCCTTTGCTTGTCTCGCGTGAATAAGACGCCTGGGCATCAATAATTTTGCCTAAGCGGGTGGAACATTTTTGAGACAGGTCCGAGACTAGATATTTATACCCGTTTGGTCGTCGATGGCAAGCGAAATCTCGACTCTTTGAAGAACACCGCGGAAGGTTTTACGGTGTATCGGGCAGGGTCCATGTGATTTTAATGCGCCTAAGTGGCGCTTTGTCCCATATCCCACGTGTTCCGAAAAACCATATTCCGGATACTCGGCCTCGTACGCATGCATCAGTTCGTCGCGGAAGGTCTTGGCGAGGATCGACGCTGCCGCAATTGACGCAGAGATCGAGTCGCCTTTAATGATGGATTTTTGGGGAAACGTCACGCCTTTGAGCACGAGCGCGTCGATCAACAGGAAATCGGGAGTTGGACTGAGGTCGGCGACGGCGAGTCGCATCGCCTGCTTTGTCGCCTCGAGAATATTTATCCGATCAATGTCCTCGGCGCTTACCGAGCCGAACGCATACGCAATGCAGATCTCTTTGAGCTCGGCGGCGATCTCATGACGCTGCTTAGTTGCAACTTGCTTGGAATCGTTCAGGCCACTAGGAAGTTCTTTCGCCGGATCGAGAATGCAGGCGCCGGCGACAACGGGACCTGCGAGACAGCCGCGGCCGACCTCGTCGATGCCGGCCACAAACTTGAACCCGCTCTCCCAGGCTTGTCGCTCGAAATCGAGGCCGCATCCCTTGATCTCAAAATCGGAAAACAAAGAGACGCGGTCGGGCGATTCTGTTTTAGTGACAGGACCGCTCTTTTCCGCGTCTCGCATTCGATGACTCTCCGCTGGTTACTTCGACGCCTGGGCCGTCTTGTTGCGTGTGTCTTTTTCTTTGATACGTGCAGCCTTGCCGCGAAGGTCGCGAAGGTAGTAGAGCTTAGCTCGACGGACCTTGCCGCGACGGACAACATCGATGTGATCGATGACGGTCGCGTGGAGCGGGAAGATGCGCTCGACTCCTACGCCGAAGCTCACCTTGCGAACGGTGATGCTCTCGCGAGCTCCGCCATGTTTACGGGCGATAACAACGCCCTCGAAAACCTGGAGACGCTCTTTGTTGCCTTCCTGGATTCGGACGTGAACTTTTACCGTATCGCCGGACTGGAACGCCGGGATATTCTCTCTTAATTGTGTCTTCTCAACATTATCTAAACGATTCATATATTTTTCGGCCAGAGGTCAATACCGAGTCGGCGGTATTCACATTTCACCCTTTTCTCCTTCCAATAAATCCTTTCTCTTTAACCTCGTCTTTTCGAGGGCTTTCTGACGCCGCCAGTTTTCGATCTCGCCGTGATTGCCGTTCAAGAGCACTTCCGGAACTTTCATCCCGCGGAACTCCGCGGGTCGGGTGTAGTGCGGATAATCGAGCATCCCGTCCGAAAAGGAATCATTCTCCGCGGACGTATCGCTGCCTAAAGCATCCGGCAGCAGCCGCACGATTGCGTCTGCCAATACTACCGCCGCCGGCTCTCCACCAGAAAGAACGTAGTCGCCGATCGAGATCTCTTCGGTGACAAGCGTCTCCGTCACGCGCTCATCAACGCCCTCGTATCGGCCGCAGATCAGAATGAGATGCTTCGTTTCGTCGGCGATTATCTTCGCCATCGATTGCTGTAATGGCGAACCCTGCGGCGAAAGCAAAACAACTGAAGTGCCATCAGCGTAAGCAGCCGGATCAGTCGTCCCGAGCAAATTTTCAATTGCGGCGAAGATCGGTTCGGGTTTCAGAACCATTCCGTCCCCACCGCCGAATGGCCTGTCGTCGACCATCTTATGCTTGTCGGTCGCGTACTGGCGGATATCGTGAACATTGATCTCGACGATACCGGCGAGCTTCGCCCGGCGAATTATTCCAAAATCAAAGACCTGAGCAAAAAACTCCGGAAAAATTGTAAGAACGTCTATTCTCATTTTGGATTTGCGATCTTCGCTTTTCGATCTTTCAATCCAAAATCCGAAATCCAAAATCTAAAATTCAAGGAGTCCTTCGGGCGGATCGACTCGAATTAACTTCTTTTCAATATCGACTTCGGTGCAGATCGACTCAGCAAATGGAATCAGATATTTACGTGCCCCGCTTTCGACGACGAGAATTTCAGTTCCGCCCGTTCGCATCAACTCCCGCACTAACCCGATCGGCTCGCCCTCGATCGTCTCAACCGCGCATCCCTCAAGCTGCCAATCAAAAAACTCTCCTTCATCGAGTTCCGCGGCAGCTGACTCGTGAATGCAGATCTCGAGCCCTCTCAGAGCCTGCGCCTTTTCGACGGAGTCGAATCCATCAAAACGGAGAACGATGCGATCCTTCTGAAACCAGAAGTCTTCAATTTTCAAATCGGCACGCGTTCCGTCTACGGACACCCCGACAACCTTTTCCAACCCTTCGAACCGTTCCGGGAAATCCGTCAGGACTTCCGCAAGAACCTCGCCTCGAAGTCCGCGTGGTTTCACGATCTTCGCGATTGCTACGAGCTCTTCCATCCTGGAGACGCGAACTCTATCCTTCGATCAGATCGAGATGAAATCGTTTCCCGTGCTTAAGACCGGCGAAGTAGAGAATGCTGCGAATCGCCTTGATCGTACGGCCTTGGCGCCCGATCAGTCGGCCAAAATCGTCGGGCGCGACGCGCACACCGAATTTAACGGTCTTTCCACCGTCCGATTGCTCAGTGATCTCGACCGCATCGGCGTCGCCGACCAGAGCCTTTACGATTTTCTCAACCGCTTCTTTCATGAGTCTCTCGAGTCCGTTGAGTCTGTCGAGTCTGTCGAGTCTGTCGAGTCTGTCGAGCCCGATCGACTCGATAGACTCGATAGACTCGACAGACTCGACAGACTCACTAGAATCTCTAAACTTCCGCCGTCGGGGCCGGATTGTTCTTGATCAAGCTCGCGACCGTTTCCGTGGGCTTAGCACCGACGCTGATCCAGTACTGAATGCGTTCATGCTTTAGATCTACCGCCGCCGGGTTTACCATCGGATCGTACGTACCGAGATTTTCAAGATACTTACCATCGCGCTTCGACCGCTTTTCCTTTACAACAAGGCGATAAAAGGGTTTCCCCTTTGCGCCTATTCTCATCAAGCTTATTGCTAACATAATTTTCTCGTGAATAGTAAATCGCAAATAGCAAATAGAAAACCCGGATCTTTTCCATTCACTATTTTCTCTTCTTGTGTCTCTTCTTTTTCTTAACGCTTTTGGCAGTCGAACCGTTCGATTCGTCCGCGCCGTTTTCCGCGCCGCTTCCCAACATTCCACTTAGTCCCGGCATCCCGCCCCCGCCGAGCATTCCGCCCAATCCACCGGCAAGGCCACCCATCATCTTTCTACCGAGCCCGCCGAGCAAGCCGCCGCCACGATTCATCTGCGCCATCATCTTGCGCATCTGTTCGTACTGGCGGAGAAGCTGATTCACTTCTGCGATCGTCGAACCCGATCCGCGCGCGACTCGAGTCTTGCGGCTGGCATCGAACACACGATGATCGTTCCGTTCGAGCTTTGTCATCGAATCGATGATCGCCTCGGTGAGTTTCATCTGAACATCCACTTCGGCCGACTGCTCATCAGTTATCTGCATACCGCCCGTCATCTGTTCGGGCAGCATCTTCATCAGCTTCGACATCGAGCCGAGTTTTTTGAATTGGCCGAGCTGGCTGCGAAAATCTTCAAGCGTAAATTGATTACGCGTCATTTTCGCGAGCTGAGCCTGTGCTTCTTCCTCGCTGATCTTGCCTTGAACTTCCTCGATCAGCGTGAGGACGTCGCCCATGCCGAGGATCCGCTGTGCGATGCGGTCCGGATAAAACGGCTCGATCGCGTCGTATTTCTCGCCGACGCCGACGAACTTAACCGGCTGCCCGATGACCTGACGAATCGACAGAGCCGCGCCGCCGCGTGCGTCACCGTCCATCTTCGTCAAAACGACACCGGTGATCCCAACACGTTCGTGGAAAACTTCTGCTGAGCGAACCGCGTCCTGACCCGTCATCGCGTCTGCGACGAAAAGGACTTCGATCGGCTTTGTCTCGGCCTTGATCTTCTCGAGCTCGACCATCAGCTCGTCGTCTACGTGAAGACGGCCGGCCGTGTCGATCATCAACGTGTCGTATCCGAGTTCTTGCGCGTGCTTCATTGCACCACGCACAAGCGTCATCGGATCGTTCGATTCCTTATCCTGATAGACAGCCTGCCCAACGGCATTCGCGACAACCTTGAGCTGCTCACGGGCCGCCGGACGGTACACGTCAACAGAGACCAACAACGGCTTCCGCTCCTGGTTCTCTGCCAGCCATTTCGAGATCTTACCGGTCGACGTAGTCTTACCGGAGCCCTGAAGCCCGACGACCATCACAACGTTTGGTATCTGTTTTGTAAAAACCAGCCTCGAGGACGTTCCGCCCATCAGGTTTACAAGCTCGTCATAGACGAGCTTTACAACCTGCTCGTGCGGATTCAGTCCCTGCCAAACCTCTTGTCCCTCGGCCTTAGCTCTGACAGATTCGACAAAGTCCTTCGCGACTTTGTAGTTAACGTCGGCCTCGAGCAACGCCATCCGGATCTCGCGCAAAGCTGCGTCGACGTGCTCGGCCGTCAGTTTGCCCTGCCCACGCAGATTCTTGAGCGTCTTTTTCAGCTTATCGGACAGCGATTCGAACATATAAACAGACTTCGGCTCATAGAGTCGAAACTATAAATAATAGGTGCTGAACGCATTTGTGTCAAAGATATGCGGGCTTTTTAGACCGGAGACGAGCCTACTGAAGCTCGGAAACCTAGGTGCAATCAGCTTGAACGGATGATACGGACTTGAGACCTCAAGTGGTATGGCTCTTGCTCGAGGGTAGGGGGGCTCAACCATGTGTAGTCATTCACTACACGGGCCTTTTTTTATTGAGAAGACTGGAGGTTAAAAATGAAAATTCAACTTATTAGTTTCGCTGCGGCAACTCTTGCGGTAGCGGGGATGGTGGGATGCGGCGGCGCATCGACCAATATGAATAATTCACGGGCAAACGTCACAAACCTGGGAGCAAACAATGCGAACACAGGGGCGATCGTTGTCAACAGCAATACAAATATGAATGCGAACCGCTGGAGCAATACCAATGTAACGCGGGAAGAATATGACAAGAGTCGTGCGGATTATGAGCGTGAAAAGGGCTCAAGCACGATCGGTTCGGGAGTTAACGACAGCTGGCTTTGGTTCAAGACCCGTGCCGCGCTTCTAACCACAAGCGACCTGCGCGAGTCGACGATCAACGTTGACGTGGTAAATGACGTTGTAACTTTGAAGGGCAGCGTCGCAACAGCGGCTCAAAAAGCAAAAGCTGAAGAAGTCGCTAAAGGCATTAAAGACGTAAAAAGCGTGAAGAACGAGCTGAAGGTTGCGCCGAACGATTCAGTGACAAACATGTCGTCCAACACGACCGGAAAGAAATAACTCTCGGTACTATCGAACGAAGAAGAGGCGGGCCATCCCGCCTTTTTTATGAGCTTGCCTTCAGGACCCGATCGATCGCGGCAAACACCTTTTCGATTCCAAGCGTTTGGATGCAGAGTGGTTCCCCAAACTCTTTACACTCGTATCCCGGGCAAGGCTGACAGGCGAACTGTTCGAAGACGACCTCGTTCGGCGCGTCGGTCCAGGGCCTCCAATGATCCCGATTCGACGACCCAAAAATAACGACGCTGGGTGTCTGGACCGCTGCAGCGATGTGCGCGACGCCCGAGTCATTTCCCACGAACACTCGCGCTCGTGCTGCAAAGGCCGCTAATTCAGGCAGCGTAAGATTCGTCAGTATATGAACCGGCGCTCCGGATAAAGATCTGAGGCGAGTCAATGATTGCTCTTGATCATCAGTGCCAACAGCGATCGTAGAAATTTCTTTCTCGTTGAAGAACTCGGCGGCGCGGGCAAATTTTTCGAGATCCCACTCTTTCGTTTTCGAAGCCGCGATCGGATGGATGATCGCAAAAGGTTTTTCCAGCTCGATCGAGGGAATTTGAGCGTCGCTTAGTTTTAAATTAAGCGATCTAGTCGCGGAATCGGTGATCGCGAGTCGGCTCTTCGGACGATCATCGACAGGTATCCCGACGAACCCGAGTAACGCTAGCTGCTGTTCGGCCGAGTGTGTCGCATCTCGCTTCCAGAAGTCCGACGGTGAAGATAGCAGATGGTTGTAAAGAAACGCGTACTGATAATTTGAGTAACCGACACGATGTGGCGCTCCCGATGCGGCAGCAAAAAAAGTAGCAGTCGTCCCACCGTGGATGTTAATAACGACGTCGTATTTTCTTCGGCGAATTTCCCTCGCAGCCGCCAATCGTGAAGTGATCCCGCCGCCGACTGTCAGGATGTCATCAACGGCTTCGAACCCCTCCAAAATTGGCGCGACCCAATCCTCGAGGAGTATGTCGATTTGTGCATCCGGAAGAAAACGTTTCAGAGCGATAAGCGATGGCGTGGAAAGAACGGTGTCGCCGATCGAGCGGAGCCGAACGAGGAGCACGCGCTTTACAGACTTCCAGTCAACATCCATCGGCTAAATGATAAGTGAGAAGCGAGATATGCGAAATCGGAGATGAGAAGTCAATAGTTTGCTTGAGGGACAGTTTCCGTTTCTCAATCTTCATTTCCCAGTTATCAATTCTCGATCGTTGCCTCGTCGATCAGCATCACCGGAATGTCGTCGCGAATCGGATAGACGAGGGCGCACTCCGGATTGACGCATTTCAAACCGCTACGGTCAGATTTCATTTCGACCTCGGATTTGCATTTCGGGCAGCGAAGAATCTCTAGAAGTTCTGGACTAAGTGTCATGTGATTAAATTTATCCCAAACAGGGCGGTGCGCAAAATTCAAAATAAAAGAGGGTGTCTGAAAAGACGGTCTTTTCAAATTCAGACGGTCGCCAAAGGCGACGCACATTGAAGCCTAGGGTGGAGC
>JBDTSA010000001.1:0-22923 GCA_039931335.1 Acidobacteriota bacterium | reverse complement strand
GCATCGGACAGAAGGTTGCGTATCCAAGCCAGGGTGTTTGTCTAGTCGAACATATCGCCAAAAAAATGATTGGCGACACTTCGATGAAGTTTTATTCTCTGCGTGTTCTGAGCGACAATTCGACGATCCTCGTTCCGATGGACAACGCCGAAAGCGTCGGCATACGCCCCATCATCAGCCCCATCCAGTGCGACTCCCTGATCGAAAAGCTTTCCACCGACTTTGAAGCCGTTTCATGCGATTGGAAATCGCGTTCGCGAGGATTTACCGATCAGCTTCAATCGGGCGATGTCTTCGAAGCGGCGGACGTTCTGAAAAAGCTCACTTTCCTGAGCCACGAAAAGAAACTCTCGTTTCGCGAACAGACGCTGCTCGACAAATCAAAGTTCCTCATAGTCTCCGAAATAATCAATTCGAACTCCACTGACGAAAACGCATTGCGTGACGAGATCGACCGACTTGTCGAGATCGCCTGTCGAAAGCATTTGAGATCGCAGCCCCGCGTGATGTCAGTTGCCGTGCACTAATCTTTGTGACGCGGCGGTTCTACTCGACGCGGAGACGCGGACATCGTACGCAAAGGTTGTCTCGGGTAACGAACAGATCTCCGCGTCCCCGCATCCCAATGTCGACGCGTCGCAAAGAACGCCTCCTCGCGAACTTCACGACTTCGAGTAGCTCGCCCGAACAACGGTCTTGATGTTTCCGCGGACGTGAAAATCTCCTTCGATCTCGACCCTCAACGGATCGCACGCTTTCACAAAGTCTTCGAGAATGATGTTGATGACGTGTTCGTGAAAGACCTTGATCTCACGAAACGAATTGATGTACAGCTTGAGGCTCTTGAGCTCGATGCACCGCTCGTTCGGAACATATTTCAACCGGATCACGGCAAAATCCGGAAAGTCCGAGAAAGGACAGATCGCCGTAAACTCCGGCATCTCAAACTCGATCCAGATCTCTCGACCGACAAACTCGTACGCGAACGTATCGAGCGCATAAAGATCCATTTCCTCACGCGGCGTCGGCTTGATATCGAGGTTCTGCGAATTCTCCGGTTGTAGCTTTACCTGGTCTGACATAATTCTTCTTCAAATGGAACATCCGCGCACCACCGAGATCGCGCACACCGCGTTTCTCGAGTTCGCCGAGCAGGTTAATAAATATTTTCGCCGTCGCATGAGCATCTTCGTTCGCCCGGTGATGGTTCACAAGAGCGACACTGTAATGTTCGGCCAAAGTTTTAAGCTTATGATTTTCGATGTCCGGCAAAAGCTTTCGCGAAAGCTGCACCGTGCAAAGCGACGGATTGCCCACGCTGTAATCCTCGTACAAGCGTCCGACCTCATGATTCAGGAATCTCATGTCGAACCCCGCATTATGCGCGACGAGGATCGAATCGCCTATGAACTTTAGGAACCGATCGGCGACTTCGCCGAACTTCGGAGCCTCTTTGACCATCTCGTCCGTGATCCCAGTGAGCATCGAAATAAAAAATGGTATCGGCGTTTCCGGGTTAACAAGACTGTGAAACTCCTCGACGATCTCGCCTTTGCGGACACGATAAGCGCCGATCTCAGTAACGCGGCACGGCGGTGTTTTCGCACCGGTCGTCTCGAGATCGAATACGACAAAGCCGGCCTCGGAAAGCTCGATCGCGTCGTGATCCGTCTCAACTAATACAACGTCGTCACCGTTCAACGTAATTCGTGCGTCGCGAGCGACAAGGTCGGAAACAAGCATCCGTGCTAATGCCGGAGGCGCGTTCCTGATGCTCATCACGTAATCCACAACAGTCGCCGCGGGTGCGCTTCCGCCGATCGAAATGAGGAAATCGATCGTCGTGTTTATGAGTAGCGATTCGGAAACAAGATTTGGGTGAGGCTGCATTCTGAAAATATTCTAGCGGTATTATCCTAAAGCGTAAACGACTGCGCGTCGCACAAGCGATACTTTTTTGGCATAATCTCATTTCGATCACGCACCCGATGGAAGACATTCTTGAACATTTCCGGCGGACCGGCGCACTGCTCGAAGGACATTTCATCCTGTCCAGCGGTTTGCACTCGCCGAATTATTTGCAGTGCGCGCTTGCTCTGCGCCACCCGGTTGACGCGAATCGGTATGGCCGAGCGATCGCCGATCACTCTCGCTCGATGGGCATTGAGACTGTCGCTTCGCCCGCGATTGGCGGACTCGTCATCGGCTTCGCGGTTGCGCAGGCATTGGACGTTCCGTTTATCTGGACCGAGCGTCAGAACGGCGTCATGACATTGCGTCGCGGCTTTTCGCTGGCACCCGAAGAGAAGGTCCTTGTCGTCGAGGACGTCATAACGACGGGCGGTTCGACCCGTGAGTGTATAGCGGCGCTCGAACAGAACGGTGGCAAGGTCGTAATGGCAGCGTCGATAATTGACCGTTCGAATGGAACGGCCGACGTCGGAGTTCCGCGCATCTCGCTTGTCGAGATGGACGTGCCGGCATATGAGCCGCAAGGCTGCCCGATATGCGCACGCGGGGACGTCGCGGAAAAACCAGGCAGCCGCTCGCCGATAAAAAATGAATTATAAGCTCCTCATCCAATACGACGGCACCGACTTTCACGGCTGGCAGGTGCAGGAAAACGACCGCACGATCCAAGGCGAGCTCGAGCGTGTGATCGGGATGCTGGAGGATGCAACGGTCAATGTCATCGGCTCAGGCCGCACGGATGCCGGCGTCCATGCCGAGGGTCAGGTTGCGAATGTGATGGTCAATCGCAGCTTCACGCCGGACAAACTGCGCGCCGCAATAAATGGAAATCTTTGGCGAGATATACGAATTTTAAAAGCCGAGAAAGCGGCGGATGAATTTCACGCACGGTTCTCCGCGAAGAAGAAAACCTATCTCTACCGGATCGTAAACGCTCCGGTCATGTCGCCGTTCTGGCGACGCTTTGCACATCACGAACAAAGACCACTCGACGTTGCACGGATGACAAATGCCGCTCGTATGCTTCTCGGTCAGCACGACTGGACGGCATTCGCATCGGCGCACTCGGACGGCGATTCGCGGATACGGACGGTGCTCGACTGTACCATCCAATCGCGCTGGGACAGCAGGGCGTCGGCGAATCTTCTCGAGTTCGAGATAACGGCCAACGGGTTTCTCCGCTACATGGTCCGGTCGATAATCGGCACGCTCATCGAGGTCGGGCGAGGCGAAAAAGATTCTGATACAATTCAGACGGCGATTGTTACAGGGGATCGAAGTCTTGCTGGCAAAACCGCACCCGCGCACGGCTTGACGCTTCTCAAGGTCGATTACGAGTAGCACCTTAATGTTCATCTATCACATCGTATTGCCCAGCGTTTGGGAACGATCTAAGTCGCGGCCGTCGTATCAGCCGGAAAGTTTGGCGACCGAGGGATTTATTCACTGCAGCTATCCGAGCCAGCTCGAGGCGGTTTTAAAACGCTACTACAGCGACGTCGAAAAAGTTTTGATCCTAAAGATCGATACCGAAAAGCTGCTCTCGAAGCTTGTCAAGGAACCATCGACCAACGACGAGGTGTATCCGCACATCTACGGCCGGCTGAATGTCAGCGCGATCGTCGAGGTTCAGGAACGCGTCATAAAAGGCAACGGTTTCGAGGGTTCGTTTTGATCTTTTTGATCTGCTAATTGATGCTTGACCATTTCGCGAAAATCATAAAGCCAGACTCCGCCGACGCGAAGCTGCTCGACTCGATCGATCCAGAGCGCCTTCCGCAGCACATCGCCGTCATCATGGACGGTAACGGTCGCTGGGCGAAGAAGCGCGGTAAGCCGCGTATCTTTGGCCATCGGGCGGGGGCGGATTCGGTGAAGGCGATCGTCGATACGTGTACGCGGCTCGAAACCCACGCCGTGACTCTTTACGCTTTTTCAACGGAGAATTGGAAACGGCCGAAGAGCGAGGTCTCAGGATTGATGTCGATGCTCAAACGCTATCTGCGTAGCGAGCTCGAAGAGGTACACGCGCACAACATTCGTTTTCAGGCGATTGGTCAGATCGAGGGCCTGAGCGAAGACGTGCAGAAAGAGATCGCTTTTGCGATGGACAAGACGTCGAAGAATACCGGTACAGTCTTGAGCGTCGCACTAAATTACGGAGGCCGTGCTGAGATCCTCGAAGCGTGCAGGAAAGCAATGCGCGAGCTGATCGCACGCGGCGGATCGCCCGACGATCTGCGCGAGCCCGACATCGAACGCAACCTTTACACACACGGTTTACCGGATGTCGATCTGCTTATTCGAACGAGCGGCGAGATGCGGATCTCGAACTTCCTGCTCTGGCAACTCGCATATAGTGAGATCTATGTCACGCCGACTTTATTTCCCGATTTTCGGCGTAGTGAGATCTTCGAAGCGATCATCGATTATCAAAAACGAGAACGACGATTTGGGGATGTCAGCTCGCGGCAAACCGCCGAGGCGCAAAGACGTGGAGAAAGCGCATAGATATTGTGGTCCGACACTTCGTGAATATCGTGTGAGTTAGTGGTTTCAGTCCGACAACGCAAGCTGGAACCATTGACTCACACGAAATTATACGAACAAGAACCGTAGGCCTCTCGACCTAAAACCCCCGGGAAGGATGGAGTCGCGAAGACGGCGAACTGGCAGATTATGAAAACACGTATCCTAACTGCGCTCGTTGCGCTTCCGATTCTGATCGCCTCGATCGTTCTGCCGTCTTACGTTCCTGAAACGGTCTGGATATTTGTCACGATCGCTGTTCTCGCTCTCGCGGCCGGCCTGTTTGAATTCTATTCGTTGACAAAGAAGCTCGAGCTGAAAGCCGACCCTGCGATCGGCTATCTCAGTGCGACCGCCCTGACCGTCGCGTTTATTTTCGACGCCCCGGCAACCGCGCCCGATCTGCTGATGATGACGCTCGGGGGGTTCCTAATCGTCGTGCTCGTTACTCAGACGTTTCGCTTTCAAAAAGATTTCTCAAAAATGCTCGGCGGTGCGGGTGTAACCATACTGGGGGTATTGTATCTAGCATTCCTCGGCGGATTCCTCGTTGCGACGCGAGTAGGCTTCGAGGGTCACCCGTTTCTCTCGACACATCTGCTTGGATTCTTTTTTCTCGTACTGATGGGTTCTGATACCGGTGCCTACTTCGCCGGCCGCGCATTCGGCAAACACAAGCTTGCACCTGTGATCTCGCCGGGGAAAACAATCGAGGGTTTGATCGGCGGGCTCGTTGCGGCAGCGGCATTCGCGGCTCTTGCTACGTTTTGGTTTTTTCCCGATCTACCTTACAAATTCTCAATTCCTCTCGCGATCGTAATGGCCGGTGTCGGCGTACTCGGCGATCTCGCGGAAAGCGCAATGAAACGGGGATCAAAGACAAAAGACGCCGCGAGCATACTCCCGGGCCACGGCGGTCTTCTCGATCGCCTCGACAGTCTGCTTCTCAACGCACCGATCTTGTATTACTTTGCGAAGCTATATTTCTAGGCAGCAGGTTGCCAAAACCAAGCCGGCTCCTGTAATATCTCACTTGTTTTTATGAACGCCATTTTGAGAGTTGACGACAATAATACCTGAGGCGCGAGCGTTAATCCTTTGACGTTCCGCCTTTCGTTTGTCGCACACTCGAAAGGCGTTTTTAATTTCTCTTTTGCCCGCGAATAACGCGGATATCGCTAATACTCCCTATGGCGAAACTACTTTATAAAGACGAGAGTTTTAAGATTATCGGAGCGTGTTTTGAAGTCTATAACCAGAAGGGGTTCGGTTTTACCGAGCCCGTCTATCAAGAATGTCTCGCATTCGAATTTGCTATTCAGGGAATCCCGCACGTGGCGCAGCCCGAGATTCACCTCAGCTATAAGGGAAATGCCTTGACGCAGTATTTCAAGCCGGACTTCATTTGCTATGACAAGATCATCGTTGAACTCAAAACGGTAGCGGCTATCGTCGACGCGCACAGGGCCCAGGCAATTAATTACTTGAATGCTCTGAGCCTCGAGTTGGGCCTTCTGGTCAACTTTGGCCAGTATCCCAAACTCGTGTATGAGCGGCTCGCGAACAGTAAGAATGCAGGCAATGGCCGGACTATCTCCGATGAAATGCGAGGCTGGACCGTTAAGGAATAGTTCCATTCGCGATCATTCGCGTAATTCGCGGGCAAAATCGGATTTATGTTAGACATATTAGGAACTTTAGAACGAACACACACCTGCGGCGAGCTGCGTGAATCGCATGCCGGCCAGCAGGTTGTTTTGATGGGCTGGGTCGCCAAGAAGCGCGACTTCGGCGTATTTACGTTCGTCGACCTTCGCGACCGCGAAGGCATAACGCAGATAGTCCTTAGCTCGGAGACGGCGTCGGATGCCCATGCCAAAGCGAAAAATCTGCGCGGCGAGTTTGTCCTCGCAGTGAAGGGCGAGGTCGTTTCACGTGCCGAGGGCACACATAACGCGAAGCTTGCGACGGGCGACATCGAGATAAAGGTCACCGAGCTCTTGATCCTTAATGACGCGAAGGTTCCCCCGTTTCAGCTCGAAGTCGCAGGATCGGAGAATCTTGCGAGTGAAGACACGCGTTTGAAGTATCGCTATCTCGATCTGCGGCGTCCGCAGCTTCAGAACAACATTCGGATGCGCGCAAAAGCCGTTCGTGCGATCCGCGAGTACTTCGACGATCGCGGCTTCACGGAGATCGAGACACCGATACTTTTGAAATCGACGCCCGAAGGAGCTCGTGACTTTATCGTTCCGTCGCGAATTCACTCGGGCAAATTCTTCGCTCTGCCGCAATCGCCGCAGATCCTCAAACAGATCACGATGATCGCCGGCTTTGATAAGTATTACCAAATCGCCCGATGCTTTCGCGACGAAGATCTGCGTGCAGACCGTCAACCGGAATTCACGCAGCTCGACATGGAGATGTCGTTCGTCAATCGCGAGCAGGTTTATCGCGAGATGGAGGGCATGTTCAATCACGTTCTGCAGTTGATCGGTGTCGATCTGCCAACCGAATGGCCGCGGATGACCTACGCCGAAACAATGCGTCGATATGGCTCGGACAAACCGGACCTGCGTTTCGAAATGGAGCTGAAGGATCTTACCGGTAGTCTGAAGGACACGGATTTTGCGCCGTTCGCCGACACGCTTTCGAAAGGCGGCGAGATCAAATGCCTTGTCGTAAAAGGCAAGGCTGATTATTCGCGAAAGCAGACAGACGAGCTCCAGGAGTTCGTCAAACGCTACGGCGCGGGTGCGTTGGCGTGGATAAAGCTCGGAGACGAGACAACGTCTTCGCTTCTCAAGGTGCTCGGGGAAGGAAAGATCGCGGAGCTTGCATCTACTGCAAAGGCCGAGAAGGGCGATGCAGTTTTGATCGTCGCGGGAACCAAGTCTGTTGTCGCTGCATCGCTTGGAGCATTACGAAACGAAGTTGCTCGTCGCGAGAATCTTATCGACCGAAGTAGATACGAAGCGCTGATCGTGACCGAGTTCCCGATGTTCGAGCACGATGAGACGGTCGATCGTCACATGGCGGCTCATCATCCGTTCACTTCGCCGATGGACGAGGACCTCGAGATGTTCAAGCATGCGGTCGAGAATGACGCTGAGCATCATCTGCTCGGCCAGGTGAGGGCTAAGGCTTATGACGCGGTCATCAACGGCTACGAATGCGCCGGCGGCTCGATCCGTATTCATCAGAAGGCGATCCAGGACCTGAACTTCAAAGCTCTCGGCATGACGCCTGAAAGCGCGCGATCTCAATTCGGCTTTTTCCTCGATGCGCTTGAGTATGGCACGCCGCCGCACGGAGGATTCGCTGCGGGAATCGAACGTACATGCATGATCCTCTGCGGCACCGAGAATATCCGCGATGTAATGGCGTTTCCAAAGACTGCTTCGGCACAAGACCTGATGATGGACTCACCGGGAGAAGTGGATGAGGGGCAGTTAGAGGAATTGGGGATAAATATAAATAAAGCTGAGTAGAACCTCACAAATTTTGCTGCTTGTTTCTCTCCCCTTGTTAGGATCTCTACTTTTCGCGTACTTAGTAGTGAAAGAGCGGGGGCGAGCCCCCTTCCTGACCAGCGAATGTTGAAATACATTGAATTGAAACATCAGGTTTATTGAACAAACCTACAAAAAATACCGTAAACTAGCTTCGACAATGGCGAAAAAGTTCGACACCAATCCGCTAGATGCTGATTTCCCAGAGAAGGCAAAGGCTGCCGCCGCGGGATACAGCGCGCCGCCGAAGACGCCATTCAGCACGGCGGAATTTCCGACAGCACCATCGACCATCACCGAAGACGAGACGCGGCGTTTTAGCGAAGCGGATTTCCACTCATACGCCTACAGTCATCCACAGCCGGTCGCTTTGTACGGAACGGCTGACCGCGGCGACATGAATCGCGCGTCCGAACGGAAAGTCGCAAAGACTGGTGTCGCCGAAAAATGGCTCATCGGCCTTCCCTATCTGCCTTTCTCTATCGGACTCGTCGCCGGTCTTATACTGCTCCTGATAATTCCGAAGGAAGAAACAAAAGTGCGATTCCACGCTGCTCAGGGTTTGGCGGCGCATGTCGGGATCCTGATCGTCACATCGATACTAAGCATCGTCAGTAATGTCACCGGCCTGGCAGAAGTTGGAAGCTTGATCTTCACCATCGTCACGACTGTGATGCTCATAATCTTTGCGATCAAGGCGTGGAAAGGCAAACCGGTCCACATCGAAACGGTCGACGATCTAACTAACTGGCTTGAGGAAAAGATCGGCCCGATCAAATCCTAAAATTATGTATTGTGAACGTTGCGGAAAACAGATCGATGAATCTCTGAACTACTGCAACGCGTGCGGCACACAGCTTCGACGCGAGATTCTCCCTCCGCAAAAATCGCTCACCGCTTTTATGATCGCCGCACTCGCTTGCACGGTGATTTTCGGCCTGCTGATTCTTGCTATTTTAATGTCGACCCTTCTCGACAAGGTTCCCAACCCCGACCCGATCATTGCGTTTGGGGTCGCTTACCTTGTCGTGCTTTTCGCCATCTCCTTTATCATCAGCCGGCAGGTTTCAAAGTTAATAGACATCGATCTCAAGTCTCGCGAATTTCCGCAGCGACCTTTAGCGCCACCCGTGCAGTTTCCGCCGCGTTCGCTAAATCAGCTCGATGAATTCCGCGAACCAGCCAGCGTTACGGACCACACGACGCGCACACTCGACAACATTCCGGCCCGCAGGTCTTAGACCGCTGCGCCAAGAACTTCCTTCAATATCCCGGCTAAAGAACGTCTATTGGAGGTTGTGCCGCCTCCATGGTCCGGCTTTTAATCCACGCCGTGACGACGAGGAAGATCGCAAGTGCGATCAGCGCCAGTGAGACCGCACCATTGACCAGCTTGATATCGAGGCCGCTCGTCGTAGAGAAGTTAGAGTAGACCATCGAGCCAAGCGCCCAGAGGGTGATCGTCAAAACGAAGAGCATCGGGATCAGCGTAAAAGCGATCCGCCGGCGGGCACGATAAAGCCAGGCCGTGATCGAAAGCAGCGTGAGCGCCGCGAGGAGTTGGTTCGACGCACCGAAAAGAGTCCAGAACTCGACGTACGAGCCGGGCGTCGCGAAGAAGATCAGCGCGAACGGAAGCGCGACAGTGACGAGCGTACCGATAAGCGCTCCGAGGTGCCCGGGGATGCCGAGCAGCTCCTGAATCAAGTAGCGTCCGAGTCGCATGGTGACATCGAGGGTGTCGAAGACGAACGTCGAGAACGCCATTGCACCGAACGTGATCGCAAACTGGAGATTGTCCTTCCCGATCACGAGCGCCAGGAAATTACCGATTCCGTTCCCGTAGATCTTGCCGGCCGAAAGCGATCTGCCATCGGAACCAACGAGAGTATCGCTGGCCGCGATCATGACCGTGACGAGAGCGATGAACGCTACAAATCCTTCGGCGAGCATGCCGCCATAACCAACTGCTTGCGAGTGCGACTCTTTGTCGATCTGCTTCGACGTGGTGCCGGAACAGACAAGGCCGTGGAATCCCGAGCATGCGCCGCACGCGATCGTCACAAAGAGAAACGGAAACAACATCCCCGTCATTCCGCCAACGTCGAAGGATTTGAACGCCGGTTGCTGGATGGAATATCCGCCAAAGAAAATACCGATCACACCGACGGCGATCGCCGTGTAGAGGACAAATCCACCAAGATATCCGCGTGGCTGCAGAAGCGCCCAGACCGGCATCAAGGAAGCGATGACGCAATATACGAGAATAACGACCGCCCAGGTTTGGTGGCCGAAACTGAGGACATGAGAGTACTGCGTTCCGACGTATGAGAGTGCGAATGTCGCGGGCACGAAGATGATCGTCGCCAGCCAAAGCGGTGGCTTTAGAAATCGCTCTACCAGGCCGAGCAGGATCGAGAGTCCGAGATAGAGAACGCTTGCAAGGGCGACCGCACCGCCGGGATTGAATCGCATCTCGCCGGCAAGCGCCTCATCGCCGGCAACGAACGTTCCTGCTGTTATGTCCGTGAATGCGACGGTGACGTAAACGAGCGCGATCCATATGAAAGCCATCATTGCACGTCCCGCTCCGAGCCCGAGCTGATCACGCGTGATCTCGGCGATGCTTGTTGCGCTATGACGGATCGATGCAGTCAGCGTCGAGAAGTCATGCACAGCTCCGATCAGCACGACCCCGAGTGCGATCCAGATCAGGCAGGGCAACCAGCCGAACGCTAAACAAGCGATGATCGGTCCGGCGATCGGGCCTGCAGCGGCGATCGCCGAGAAATGTTGCCCGAAGAGATAGAACGGCGACGTCGGCACGTAATCCTCTCCGTCATTCAGCTCGTGCGCCGGTGTCGGCCGATCGTCGTCGAGAACAAACTGCTTTGCGATCCAGCGACCGTAGCCGAAGTAACCGAAAACGAGCCAAACAAGAAAGCCCAGGGCGAGAATTGTCAGCATAAGTTTTTCGAGGATTGCGAGAGGCGAAATAAATTTACGGCAGAAAGTGATGAGTGACAAGTGACGAGTGACAAGAGGTCAGGCAACGTTGATAATTACGAACAGAGAGACTCGCGACAGGGACGGGCTATAACAAGGCCTCTTCACTAGTCACCAGTCACTCGTCACTTCAATGAAATCATTACAAGAAACTTATTCGCCGGACGGCATCTGTTTCGGCTGCGGCCCGAAGAATGAAAAGGGATTGCACATTCGAAGCTTTGTCGAGGGAGATGAGGTGATCGCCGAGTTTTACGCCGAGCCGCATCACCAGGCGTTTCCTGGTGTTCTGAACGGCGGCATCATCGGTGCGCTGCTCGATTGTCATTCGAACTGGGCGGCGGCATACCACCTGATGAAGAAACGCGGCGAGGACGAAGCACCGTGCACTGTGACGGCCGACTTTCATGTAAAGCTCCTTCGTCCAACACCCGTCGACGGGCCGATCACACTTAAAGCGCGGGTCGTCGAATCAACCGATGATCGTGCAACTGTCGAGGCTGAGCTGATCGCCGGTGGCAAAGTTTGCGATACGTGTCGCGGAACTTTTGTCGCGGTGAAGGAAGGACATCCTGCGTATCACCGGTGGTGAGACCGATTTCGCGCCGCTGGTTCGAGTTTCTAGTTTTTAAGCGATCGCCCGTCGAACTAGACACGAGAAACGAGAGCCTTCAGGATCTGCCGCTCATACTCGTCACTCAGTCCGAGTTTCTCAAGCCACACCGTTTGCTCTTGCATCAATCGCGGCAAGTGAATTACATCGGAGAGCGCATAATCGACCAACTCGTCTGTCCAGATTCCGTCCCACGTGTTATTGAATTTTGCCCGATGCGATTTCTCGAGATCGACGGCGAAGTAACGATACAGGGTTTCGGCGAGCGAGGCGGATTGATTTGCCCCGCGGGTGATCACCTTCTCCGCGAGCATCGTATCGAATACTCCGTTGACCAAGATTCCCTCTGCGGATAGAAATTCGAGATCGAATTTCGCGTTGTGAAAGATCTTTACTACCGAAGGATCCGCAAGCACGTCGCTCAGTTTTCCCAACTGCACGTTTTCGCTCAACGGAACGAGCACATTGAATTCCCCATCAGAAAATTGGATCGAGAAGATTTTTCCATATTTCGGATTCAGCGACGACGTTTCGGTATCGCAGCCCAGAGCCCCGGCCGCGGAAAGGCGTGAATACGCGAGATCGGTCTCTTCGGCGTTGCGCGCTACGAGAATGTTCACAATGAGATTCTAGTCGACTCAACAAAGAGAGAAAAATGTACTAATCTCTCTCCAAACCAGTGGCCAGGCATTATCCACAGAAAAAGCCGAACCACGGAACGCACGGACGGACACGGAAAAACGATGCTCGATATACTGACCGAAGCCGAAGCCCGCGTACTTGGCAGCCTCGTCGAAAAACAACTCACGACGCCGGAATACTATCCGCTAACCCTCAATGCGCTGACCGCAGCATGCAATCAGAAGAGTAATCGAGATCCGGTCGTCTCGTATGATGAGACGACGATCACCGGTGCCGTTGATTCGCTGCGCGACAAGAATCTTGTCTATCTTTACTACGGCAGCACCAGCCGGGCCGTGAAATACAAGCACATGCTGCCGAGTGTCTACGAACTAGACGAAGCCGGTGTCGCTATCGTCGCCGTGCTTCTTCTCCGCGGGCACCAAACACTCGGTGAGTTACGCGAACGCACGGGCAGGCTTCATGAATTCTCAGGTCTCGGCGAAGTTCAGGAAACCCTGGACGGGTTGAGCCGCCGTGACGAACCGCTCGTCGTGAAGCTCGAAAGGCAGCCAGGACAGAAGGAAGCTCGGTACGCTCACCTGTTGAGCGGCGAAGTAGATCGACAGGCAGCTGCCTCGTCAGTGCATGAAAGCCGCGCTGTGTCGACTGGTGTTAGGAATGATCGCATCGAAAGTCTGGAAGCCGAAGTCGAGAGGCTCCGGAGCGAGTTCGCTTCGCTGCGTCAAACTTTTGAGGAATTTCGGAAGCAGTTTGAATAAGGTTAGAGTGCGAGAACTCGATAAATCGCGCACTCAGAACACAATCTGAGCTCTTAAGTCGTATAGTGGTCGAGCATCTCTCTCAACTGTTCAGGCTGAACTGGCTTATAGATCACGTCTGCACAGCCCGCCTTCAACGCCTCGTCCTTTATGTCGCTGAACGCCGTAACGGCGATGATCGGAACCAAACTATTTGTTTTCTTATCGTGAATGAGTTGAGCGACGGACAGTCCGTCGAGCAACGGCATGCCGATGTCCATCAGGATGAGATCAGGTAGGAACTCCGCGGCTTTGTCGATGGCCTCATACGGACCGGAAGCTTCGATCACCGAGTAACCGAACTTCTCGATCATAAATTTCAATAACACACGAGTATCTTCGTAATCCTCGACGACCAAAACCCTTTTTTTCATAAACCCCCTTGATGTCCCTCTTGGCCTTTATTCTAACCGTCCCCTGATCCGGTGGGCAAAGTGTTTAACCCGGATTGTAAAGGAGCGTGTTTATCGAGAATGACTGGCTCGCCGTGGCCGCCGCATTCTGGCTATCCCGAACCGTGATCGTGAAAGTGGAGTTGCCCTTCAATCGGGGACGTCCGCGAATAAAGCCCGTCGCCGAATCGAGGGCCATCCCAGCAGGAAGCGTTCCAGACGAAACCGACCACACATAACCTCCAGAGCCGCCCGATGCGGAGACGCTCTGGTAGTAATAACGCATCCGTGAAGCGTTTGGCAGCGTCGGCGTATTTATCTGCATCGGAGCGGCGGCGGAAAATTCGTATGCGCCGATGTCGATCGCTCCGCTACTCGGACGGGGTTCGCTCAACTGATGTCGGAGATAATGCCGGAGAAGATTATTCGTAGGAAGGACATCGGCGTGGAGAGCTAGACCGGCGTTGATCGCGGCTGAAGTGCCGAGCAGTCTGAAGTCCTGCGTCGCCGCGTCGACAAACCCGGGTGCGCTGCCGGTGACCATTGTCGTACCGCCGGTCACGCTTCCGTCAAAAACTGCTTCGTGCGAATTTCGCCATCCCGTCTTCGCCCAATTGTTGGCGAGTGTCAGCGTCCCCGACTCCGCTAACATGGCGAGACTCGTTCCGGCCGCCGTGTTGAAGAAAATGTTATTCCGTGCGTCGCACTGCTCCTCGTTCGTCGAAAGACGCATGACGACCGTTGTGCCGGCACGGATCGAGTACAGGGTGTTGTTATAGAAATAGAGCTTCCCTTTCCGGTAGTCGGCCGTTGTTCCGCTGTCGCCTCCATAATGAACCGCCTGATTATTTCCGCCGTCTTGCTTGATCAACACGTTTCCGTAAACAAATGTCTTTCGATATTCGGGAGCGTTCCGAATTATCGCGCTGTCCTCGCCATCCACGAGATCGAGATTTCGATTACCGCCCTCGATCCAGTTATAGCGGACAACCAGCCCGGCTGATCGATCTTTCAGATTCACGCCCGGCGCTCCGGCACGCGGCGGTCCGAATCGGTTGTACTGGAATGTGATGTTGACCGCCGCTGTGTAGTTATTGTGCTGAAAGATGCTGCCGACCACACCATTACCGAAGATGTAATTGCCCTCGACGAGAATGTTGCGCGACACACCGTCATCACCCGACGCGACAAAGAATCCGTTCGCGCTGTCGTGAATTCGGCAGTTCCGCACAGTTATATTCTCACCGCGTTCAACGAAGACAGACGATGCCGAAGTCGAATATGTCTGCACGGCTCCCGAGTCGTCGGTAAATGTGTAGCTCGGGTGCCCGCTGCGGATCTCCAGATTCTCGATGACGATGAAGTTCGCGAACGTGCTGTCGGGGATGTTCGATCCGCCGATCTTGATCACGCCGCGATTCTCACTCCAAAAATTTAGCCCCGGGGCAGTCACAGCATTTCGTCCGTCGATCACCGGCATCTCTCCGTTCGGTCCCGGAACGCCGCGAACCGTGATCGGCATCGCGGCGGTCCCGCTTCTTCCGATCACCCATTTCTCCGCGTACGTTTCAGGACGCCAGTAGATCAGTACCGTGTCACCGGGTTGCAGAGTCGCCCACGGAACTTCGCCGATGGTGTCCAACGCAGTGTTGGGTTTGACTTCGTAAACGGTCGCGAACGCGTTCGAGATCCCGAGAATTAGAATTGCGATTGGCAGAAGATATTTCATACGAACTTGCGGGCGGGGTGTGGAACAAGAAGGGAAACGGAGCGGCTTCTCTAGTTTAAAGACAAGTCCAATTTAGCGTGAATTCCTGCGCGAGAGCAACAAGAAAGGCCGGCAGAGCCGGCCTACTAAGTTCCGTTCGTCAGCTTTCATCGGCTTTCCACGCCGATCTGCATGTGAATCATTCTCCTCGAACAGCCGAGGTCACACAGGCCAGAATGAACGACTAACTTTCGTTCATTTAGGTCCGAGCGAGCTCTGCGGCACAACGAGTATCATATCGCTGTAGATCACCTGGTATAGCGTTCGGGCCAACTCCGGATTCAACGCCGCGACGGTTCGGTGCTGAGCTATCGCGCCGTCTTTATCATGTTTCGCCACGTACAAGCTTCCGAGAAGGAACTGAGCATCTCCATTCTTCGGATCGATCCGTACAGCGTATCGTGCTTCGGCGATAGCGAGATCGAATTTCTTCCGCATTCCATATGCGAAGCCAAGACTGACTCTGATGCCGACGTGTTCGGGCTTAAGTGATCTTGCCCTCTCGAGAGATTCAATCGCACTCCGGTAATCCTTCAGAGCGATCCGGGCATTGCCAGTGTTCATCAGGATTATTGCGTCATCCGGCTGCATCTCCACAGCCTTTAGAAACGTCTCAAGCGCTTCCTTGTAGCGCTTTTCTTCCATCAGTGCGGTCCCGAGCTGGTTATAAGTAGCGGCATGATCTGGTGCGAGGCGGAGCGCGTTTCTGAATGCAGCCTCAGAGCGAGAATAGTCTTTTAGTTCGAAATAAAGATGGCCAAGATTGCGATGGACAGTGGCGTTGGCCGGAAAGATCTCGGCGGAATGATTAAAGGATTTGAGCGCTTCTTCGTACTCGCCTTTCTGGAATTGGGCGACGCCCTGATTATTTAGGATGATTCCTTCTCGCTCATTGTCGGGCTGGGAAAAGACGACCGACGCCAACATAAAGATTACTACGAAAATTCTTCGAAAAAGGTACAACATAACCACTCCTCATTCTTCGTTTTTCTGTTTTTTAGACGCGGGAGGCCGGGGGCCGGAATCGATCCGGCCCGATGATTGGGAGCGTTGTAAAAGTTGGGGTGCAGGAATTACGGGCTTCGTCGTCGGACGCCGATCTTCATCTCAACCAGTTGCTCGACGGTGACGTTGGGATCTGCGGCGCGTGCTTCGCGGATAAATTGCGGGTCGATCTTAAAGATACGGAATTTCACGATGTCTTCAGAAGAGAGATTCGAAATTCCTTCGGCCTTTAGCTCGTGCAAAAACTCGGGGGTGACTTTGAAGATCCGGAACTTTACCAGGCCTTCGAAATCCTGCGAAGCAAAACCCATTCCATGGACCTGGCGGACATAATCAGCGTCGATCTTGAAGATGCGTGCCTTTACCAGCTCTTCCATTCCGAGATCGGGAAAACCCGTCGCCTTCATCTCGGCCATGAACTGCGGTGTGACCTTGAAGATCACCGCCTTAAACAGGTCATCGACGTCGAGCGGCCCGAAGTTCGCCGATTTGAGATCGTCCGCGAACGCGGTGGTGAAATTCAACGTCGTTGCCGTGAACAATCTCATATCGAGATCGGCCTCGCCGTGTTTCGAAGGTTTCGAAAAGTCGAAGCCGCGCGATTTCATCGCGTCAGCGAATGAATAGTTCGGCGTAAACCTGAATGTGCCCGAGCCTTTTCCGCCGGCAAACGAACCATCACACTGGATCGTGCCCGCCTCGCGTACAAGGCTGAAACTAACCTTCCCGTTCTGTGCTTGTTCTCGCGTAAGCCCCTGCAGGTCCGAGTACGAAAAGCTGGATCCGTGGTTGTTCCGACTTCCCTTCTCGGTACGGATCTCAAAGTTAAGCTGGATCTTGTCGGGATTCTCGTCCTTCGTATCACCGCGCCAATCACCTGAGATGACATTCTGCGCAACAATGACGTACGAACCGAAAATGAAGATCCCGAACAGAAGGCTGAAAAAACGGAAAACCAAATCTCTCGACATACCAAATCCTCCGGACAACGATTTTTTTTTAAGTGAATGCGTTACAGAAGGAGAACACCGGCGGGTTTTGGTTTGTGACAATAACTTCGGCGACCGGGCGAGCGATCAACCATGGTTAAGAAACCAGGGAATTAAACGAATTGTCGATGAATTTGAAGTGTCGCTCGGAATCGTCGCGGATCGCCCCGAGCTTTTCGTAGAAATTGACGGCCGGCGCATTCCATTCCAATACCTGGAAATCTATACGCTCGAATCCACGCTGCTTTGCGAGTTTAGCGACGATCTTGACCATCGCTTCGCCAAGTCCGTTGCGGCGGAAATCTTCTGCGACGAAAATGTCCTCGAGATAATACCCGCACTGTCCGCGGAAGCTGGCGAAGTAGGGATAGAACATCGCGTAGGCTACCGGCGCTCGGTCGTGGAAGGCGACGAGGCCTTCGACAAAAGCATCTTCGCCGAACATCACGTCGAAAAGGCGCTGCTCTGTGATCTCGCAGTAGTCGCCAAGATTCTCATACTCGGCAAAGTCGCGCATTAGGCGCACGATGGCGGGAACTTCGTCGGGTGTCGATTTGCGTATCTGTATGTCCATAAAAAAGCCGTGCCCGGAACAAATTCTACCAAGCACGGCATGTGATAACTAATTCAAACCTGTTTAGCCTTTCTTTTTCGGAGCAGCTGCCTTCGCAGGCTGTGCTTTCAGCTTCTGTTCGGTCTTCAGATATTCAACAGTGTCTTTCACACTTCTTTTAAATTCCTGAACCGTCGGACTGTCAGTCGGAAGTATCGCCACCGTGTCTGCGTATTTCTGCATGTAGTTCAGCCCTTCCTGTAGCTGATCGCGATTTGGCGGATCGACCGAAGTTCCCTGCGCGACCAGCGACAGTCCCAGCGACGCCATCACCTCGGTGTTGTCCGGTGAACCTTCCAACACGGTCTTGTACGCCGCGACCGCCTTGTCGAACTCACCAGCAGAGCGCATGATGTCGCCGAGTACCGTCAGCATCTTGGCCTTTTTTGCCGCGTCCGGTTCCTGGGCAAGATACTCGTTGATCAGAGCTTCCGCATCAGCCGTGTGCGTAGCGTCGACCTGTGAGACCGCCATCAAACGATGAACTTCGATCGCGTTCGCGTAGAGATCGTTCATGATCGATTTACGCATCGTCTGATCTTTCGGATCGGTCGCAGCGGGTGCTTTTTTCACGATATCGGCGGCCTGTGCGTACGATGCGATCGCTGCCGTCCATTCTTTCTTCGCCGCATTGTACTTCTCTATTTTTATCGAAGCCTCGGTGGATTTCGCACCTTGCACATAAAGGTCAAAACCGCGGCTCTTGAGGGCGAGCAATTTCCCGGCAAGCAGGATCGGAGTGCTGCCGACATAATCGGGAACGGCGTTGATCCCTTCATCGAATTTCGCCACGGCTAGATCGTAATTCTTTGCCTCTAGAGCGGCTCGACCTTCAGTATTTGCGCGCCGCGCGGTCTCATCATCAGACTGGATCTTCTCGTTCTTTTTCAAAATATCAGCGTTTTTCGCCGCAAGGTCAGCCTGCGCCTTTTTATCCGCTTCCGATGCGCCGCCACCCCCAGCCGGAGCGCTCGCCGCCGCTTTGGCAGCCGCTCGTACTTCGGCCTCGGTTAACTGGCGCCCGTCGCCCTCATTAACGGTGAACTCGATGTTCTCCATTCCGCCCTTTACGTCTGTCTGAATGCGGGGTCCGATACCTGGGCCGCTGACGGCAAGGACGTACCTTTGCCCGAGAGGAAATGCGACGAAATTAAACTCGCCACGCTTGTTGGTCTTGGCGGACGGCATCTTGCCCTTATCGATATCAGTGCGATAGGCCTCAACGACCGCGTCTGCCACCGGCGTCATCGTACGGTCCGCCTTCTGAAGCTTGACGATGCCGCGGACCGGCGCGTTTTGCGCGAACGCGGTCGAACCTACGACCAAAAGCACGAGTGCCGTTAAGAAAACATTGAGATAATTTATCCGAAACATTGTTATGTCCCTCCGAGGACGGGTGAATACCTTCAAAACCGACTCCTGAGATGCTAATAAAGCTAGAAACGTTTTATCGATTTTCATCATTCTAACCTGAAAAGAGTTGAAATTTGAAGCGACCTCGCGGATTCAACCCCGGGTCGAACCTTGTGCGATTCACCTTCGCCAAACGGTGTGCTACCGTAAGTTTTCGGCCAACTGGTCGTCATGGGAACTGAACGGTGAAAAGAATATACAACTTCAGCTCGGGGCCCGCGACAATGCCATTGCCTGTGCTGGAGCGGGCACGCGAGGAGCTTTTGTCGATCGGTGGAAGTGGCATGAGCGTGATGGAGATGAGCCACCGCTCAAAGCAGTTCTCCGAAATCCTGGCAGACGCCGAGCGCGGTCTTCGCGAGCTCATGTCGGTTCCGGACAACTTCAAGATACTGTTTCTTCAGGGCGGCGCGGCGATGCAGTTCTCAATGGTCCCGATGAACTTTCTGCTGCCCGACCGGTCGGCCGATTACGTGACTACCGGTTATTGGGGAAGCAGAGCGGTTGACGAAGCCCGACGGTGCGGCGACGTCAACGTGATCTACTCGGGTGAGGAGAATGGATATCGCTCCGTCCCCGATCAGTCCGAGCTGCGGTTCTCACCTGACGCCGCGTATGTGCACTACACTTCGAACGAAACGATCGATGGGGTCGAATTCAAGTACGAGTTGGACGCTGGCGGCATTCCGGTCGTCTGTGACGCGTCCTCAAATATTCTCTCGAAACCGTTCGACGTGGAAAAATACGCACTGATCTATGCTGGCGCGCAGAAGAACATCGGCCCGAGCGGTGTAACTCTGGTGATCATCCGCGACGACATGCTCGAGGGCGTTCCCGCGAATCAACACGCTTTGCTCGACTATCGACACATCGCCGAGAACGGCTCGCTCGCAAACACGCCGAACACGTGGGGCATTTATATTATCGGGCTCGTCTGCGATTGGCTGAACGAACAAGGCGGCATCACTGCGATGCAAAGACGCAACGAAGAAAAGGCAAAGCTATTGTACAAGTGTATCGACTCGAGCGATGGATTCTATCAGGGGCACGCGAAAAAAAATTGTCGCTCGCTAATGAATGTCACATTTCGGATGAGTTCCGCGGAACTGGATGAGAAATTCGGCGCCGAAGCCGAGGCGGTCGGTCTCGACGGGCTTCGCGGGCACCGTTCGGTCGGAGGGATTCGTGCTTCGATCTATAACGCCTTTCCGCGAGAAGGTGTCGCAGCACTGGTTGATTTCATGGGCGAATTCGCTGCGCGGAATGGATGATCAGCTAACAGCCGCAATCAGCGTTTCTATCAGGCGATCTTCTTCAGCTTCCTGCACGGTTCTCAGATCGATCACCACGGCGTCGTCGTCGATCCGAGCGATGACCGGTGTCTCCGCCATTCTTAAGCTTCGCTCGATCTCGGACGCCGATAGGTTCGGGTGTCTCATCGCCAGCAGCACAGTCTCCGGCCGTATATCAGGAGCTGAGCCGCCACCGACCACTGACTCGCCCGGGATCATTTCGATCGATACTCCATTCCCGTTTCCAAGACGTTCGTGAATTCGCCGAACAAGCTCCTGCGTTCGCCCCGCGAGCTGCTCTTTTCGCAGGCCAAGCATCTTGAGGACCGGCACTGATCTTTCCGCGTCATCTTTCAGATAAGCTTCGATCGTCGCTTCGAGTGCAGCATAAACGAGCTTGCTGACGCGCAGCGCTCGATACAGCGGATGTTTTCTGATCTGTTCGACAAGGCTCTTCCGGCCGACGATGATGCCCGCCTGTGCTGCGCCGAGAAGTTTGTCTCCACTAAACGTGATGATATCCGCACCATCCTCCAGCGACTCGGTGATAACCGGTTCGTCCTTGAGCCCAAATTTTCGCAAATCAAACAGCGCACCCGAGCCCGCATCTTCGTACAGTAGAATTCCCTTTCGACGTGCTAGCTGCGCTAACTCGGCGAGCGATGGTTTTTCGGTGAAGCCGACGATCCTGTAATTAGAAGGATGCACGCGGACGAGGATCTTCGTGTTTTCACCGATAGCCTTCTCGTAATCGGAAAGTTTCGTCCGGTTCGTTGTTCCGACTTCTCGCAGCGTCGCACCCGATTGGACGAGCACATCCGGGACACGGAAATCGCCGCCGATCTCAACTAACTCGCCCCGCGACACGACGGCCTCGCCGCCTTTCGCGAAGACAGTCAGAACGAGATAGGCCGCGGCGGCGCAATTGTTCACGACAATCGCGGCTTCGGCACCGGTTATTTCAGTCAGCAGGCTTTCAAGATATTCGCCGCGCTTTCCACGCTTGCCGCTGACGAGATCGTATTCGATCGCACAATATCCCGCCGACTCTGTGATCGCTTCTATCGCATCCGCCGAGAGCGGTGCCCGTCCGAGATTGGTATGGATTACTACACCCGTCGCGTTGATCACCCGGCGCAGGCGCGATCTTCTGCGCGCGTTCCAGAGCATCATGAATCGGTCCGCTGCGGCGGCCAGCAAGCTTTCTTTTGAGTACGCCTCAACCCGACCGGGCCGCGTGGATATGTCATTCGCAAGCGCTTTCCGAATCTCGTCGATCGCCGCTCGCACGAGGGTCGTCGCCCGATGGCGTCCGATCTCCGTGACGAGCGACTGTACCGCTGCCGATGTCAAAACGTCATCGGTCGAAGGCAACATTCTCAATGCTGCCTTGAGTTCTGCAGCTTGCGGGTTTCCCATTCCGGTAGTTTACCTAAACTGCACAAAAAAGTGCGGACTCATAGTGGGATTCCTGCTATACTTTCGTCGGGCTACCTGCCCGATCCCGCCTGAGAGTTCAACATGCCGCCAAAATCCAGCAATCTATACAGACAAACGCCGAGCCGTGTTGAAGAAGCGGCCGCGATTGACAAGCAACTCGGAAAATTGGAAGACGACGTTCGCCGGCTCAAGATCGAGTTCGACATCTATTTCAACGGATCTGCAAAGCGGCCACCACTTGAGGCTCGTGCCCGTCTCGAATCTCAAATAAAACGGATGTCGGACAATCGCGGTCTGTCGTATGCGCAGCGGTATAAGCTCAACGGTCTGATTTCGCGCTTTACGTCATATAGGGAGCTTTGGCGCCGGACGCTGAAGTCGAAGGGCGACGAATTATTCTAGGCGGCGATCGATCTTGTAAAAGAAAAAAGCGAACTGTGAAATCTCACGAGTTCGCTTTTTGTTATTGCTAAATATCTGAAACGGTTTTGGGGGGACCGATCACAATTCTAGGCGGCGAGCTTCATTACGTTTTCGGCTTGGGGGCCCTTCGGGCCGTTGGTCACTTCGAATTCAACTTCCTGTCCCTGGATCAGGGTCTTGTATCCGTCGCCGGATATTGAGCTGTAATGCACGAATATATCCTGCTCGCCGGGCTGCTCGATAAATCCGTAGCCCTTTGCGTTGTTAAACCATTTTACTTTGCCCATTGCCTTCGACATCACTGGTAAATCCTCCTAAAGCTAAAAACCGTAATTGCGATCGTAAACTTAACCGTCCAAATAACGGTCAAATTTCAGATCAACGTAACCAAACAGGGGACGCTCGCGTGTAAGCCCTTTCACAGCAAATGCATAGGTTTCTAAACTAGCAATGGCTACGGATCTTAAACTGCAAGAAACGTTAGTGATGAAACGAGAATTTGTTTGATTGACGAT